>CAZAYR010000006.1:5588-19299 GCA_964489365.1 uncultured Salinarchaeum sp. | reverse complement strand
TACACGTCCATCACGAGAACGACGAGGCGATGCACGTGCTCGAGGGGGAGGTGACCGTGCAACTCGGCGAGGACCGCCACCACCTTGGCACGGGTGCCTATGCGATGGCCCCCCGCGGACTTGCCCATACCTACCGTAACTCCGGCGATGAACCAGCGCGGGTCCAATTTATCTACACCCCCGGTAACCACTGGGAGTACTTGCGGGAGACCGGCGAGCGTGGTCCCGTCGAGGACGAGTCGGACATCGAGAGATTGCTGCCGATCTTAGAGGAGTACGGCATCGAGATGGTTGGCCCCCCGTTGGACGAGGAAACCCGTGCGGAACCATAACCCATATTCAATGTCGTATGACGGAGCCCGCGGGTACCGGCGCAACCCCGCCTGCGCGGCGCTGAGTGGCCTGAATACAAGCGACCAACTCCCCCATCCATAGCTTCGTCCCGCATCGCCATGGCGTTCAGGATCACGACCCCGGCCGAGGAAATCACCGTCGTCAAACGATGGGAGAACGGGTTCACGTGGATGGCCCATCCCGAGGCCCAGATGCAACGGGCGAGCCATGCCCTGGAGAACGACGGGGATGTCTGGCTCGTGGATCCACTCGATGGTGATGATTTAGACGAACATATCGCGGAGTTCGGGGCGGTCGCCGGTATCGTCGTGCTCGGTAGCGAACACCACCGGCACGCCGACCGACTCGCGGGGCGCCACGACGTTGCCATCCACCTGCCTTCTTGGTTCGAGGCGGAGGCCAAAGACTTCGACGCGCCCGTGAGCGAATTCACGGATCAGCTCGCCGAGACCGGGTTTACGGTCATCAACCTCAAGGATGGCTTCTGGCAGGAAGCCGGATTGTACCACCCCGAACGACGGACGCTCGTCGTCAGTGACACCTTCATGACTGCGCTGTTCGCGGCCCGGAACGGCCGTGTGGAGTTATTCCCGCCAGCCCGGATGTCGCCGCCGAACGACCTCCTCGACGGACGCGAGATCGATCGCCTCCTCGTCGGCCATGGCGAACCCGTATTCGAGAACACCGAGGAGCGGATCCAGCGGGCCCTGGCGATGGAGTACCGATCGACGATCGTCGCGTTCCTCGCCAGCACGCCCATACTCGTCAAGATCATCCGCACACAGTTGCCCGCATGACGGTCGAGGCCGATGCTGCACATCTCCCCCAACGCGCGTGGAGGTCCATCTCGCGTAGGCGATGTCGGCGGGTATGTCCACGAGCTCGACGAGGATGTTTTCACGATGTGAAATCATTTCATGGGTTATTTTTAATATCTCACATGATGGCCAACCGCCAATGTCAATGGAAGAACAAACGGTCACGCTAGAGAGCGCAGCAAACGACCGTGTCGACCGGTACACGCGTTTGCTGTTTCTCGTGGCGCTCCTGTTCTTTCTTGTGAACATCGCCCTCGGGTTTCTGAACGCGCTCACTTCCGGGGCGATCCCTCAGTGGCAGATGGTAACCCACCTTCACGCCGCCGCACTCGGCTGGTTTACGTTGACGGTCCTGGGTATTGCGATCCGGGTGTTTACCGGGTCACGCCGAGTGACCGATGCTTACGTACGGGGCGTTGGTCTCCTTACCTATCTCTCGATTCTGGCCGTCGTGGGCTACGTGGCCAGCTTTGCGGTCGGGTTCACACAGGGAATGCTTTCGCTTCTCCCAGTCTTTGGGAGCGGTGTCGTCCTGATCCTTCTGGCGGCAACGATTTACGCGTTCTCTCAAATGCGCGCACTCCCCGTCGTCACCACCGTCCACGTGTTCGTCGCATCGGCGCTACTCGTGGCAGCGGTCGGTGGCACGATGGGCGTACTTATCGGATTGCATCGCGCCACTGGCACCGGGATTTCGGATGTCGGCGCGCATGCACCCGTGATGCTGTTTTACATCCTGCTCGTTGCCTCCGCGGTCGCCGAGTGGTTCGTCCAGCCGGGCGGCCATGGCCGATGGAGCCGTGCGGGAATGGGACAGGCCCTCGCCTTGGTCGTGGCTGGACTCGTCCCACCGATCGCGATCACGCTCGATCTCATGATGATCATGCCGGTCATGCTCCTGGGGCTGGTGGTGTTTTTCGTACTCTTTCTCGTCAGGATCGCCTGGAAGGCCCTCTATACGAATCCCTTGCACCCCGGTGTGCATGCCTGGACCTTCTTCGGCACCGTCTGGCTCATCCCCGTCGTCCTGCTGTTCCCCGCCGAGATCGCGATCGATCCGCCGGACTGGTTCTTCCCGGTCGTCGCCCACATGGCGTTCGCCGGGATGACCACGAATTTCCTCTTCGGAGTACTCTCCGACCGGACGAAGTCGGCTCGTCGGCTCCACGGCTGGGCCGAACCCATCGCCATCTGGTTGTTGAACGTCGGCGTGCTGGCCTTCGTGATCCTGAAGATCACTATGGACTCCCGACACGGCGCGTTCATCATGGGCCTCGGTGCCTTGCTCGGCGTTGTCGTGATGGGATACCGGTTACTCGAATGAGAGACAGTCCTCCCGCAGCGGGCGTGTCTCCCGGCCGGTTGCCCACACGACGATGCGGCGATCTACGGCAGAATTCTCCACGCTCAAAGCCCCACGATTGGTTTTTTACCCTTGGCACACAATAACACACTCATGAGTTCATCCCTCGAGGAGATCGAGTTCCTGGCCCGGTCCCCACATCGCGTGGAGGTTCTCGAGTCGCTTGCCGAGGCCCCACGTACCCGGCATGAGCTCAAAGAACGTGCCGACGTCTCTCGCATCACGATCCGGCGACTTCTCGACGACTTGGAGGACCGGGGGTGGATAGACCACGACGACGGCCAGTACGAATCGACCGCGAAAGGCCGGATCGTCGCCAGGGAGTTCGCCCGTCTTCAATCGAATCTCTCGGTCGCGGACGATTTGACCGAGGCGCTTCCGTGGTTGCCCACGCGGGAGTTCGATTTCGATCTCGCCTATCTCCGGGACGCCGACGTGTTGCTCACCTCAGACTGGGAAAACCAGACCGAAGTGATCCGACACGCGGCCGACCTCGTCGAGGGGACTCAGCGAATCGCGGGCACGGCCATCGGATTTTCCCATGCGGTCGTCGACGAGATCCGGGATCACGTCGTCGAGGGGAACGGGGAGTTCGAGGTCGTCATCAACGCCGCCTGCCAGCGAATGATTCGGAACGATCCGGACCTTCGGGAGCGGTTCCAAGAGATGCTCGCCTCGGGCGATGCGACGCTCCATCATTACACCGGGGACCGACCGCTCCATATGGTGGTCACGTTCGATGACCGGGTGCAGATCTGTGGCCACGTCGAGCACGGGCCACCCCCGGGGTCGGTAGAGTCGACGGACCCGAGGGTGCTGGCGTGGGCCCGATCCTATTTCGAGAATGCACGAGCGGGGTCTGATCCGATCGGGGTGGCGGAACTCGCCCCTGACACGCAAGAGTCGGACTGACGTACAACCCCTGAAGGATTGTTCTGAGTGTGAGCTAATAGCCGCCGCCGAGACTAGGCGCTCGGTGTCAGGATGTCATCAACCGACCGACGCGAGTCGACCCCGGCCGAGGTCGTACAGGAGTTCCACCAACGGGTGCTGACCGAGAAGAACCTCGACGCCGCCGAAGAGTTGCTCTCGGCGGACTATGTCGAGCACAACCCCGCGTTCCCGGAGGGGATGCTGCATGGTCGCGACAACCTAATCAAGTTCTGGGAGGAGCTGTTCGAAGCATTTCCCGACCTATGGATTGACGAAGAAGATGTCCTGGTTGAGGGCGAGACGGTCGTCACGCGGCACGTCGGTCGGGGGACTCATGAAGGTACGTTCATGGAGCTCGAGGCGACGGGCAATGAGTTCGCGATCGAAGGGATCGACATCTTCCGGATTGACGACGGAAAGATCGCCGAGGGATGGATCAGCCTCGATATGATGGGGATGATGCAACAGCTCGGCGCGATGCCCGAACCCGGGGATGGGTCAGCATGACGGACGAAGCAACACGAAACAAGGAGCGATTGCGGGAGTACGTCGAGGAGTGTTGGATCCAGGGCAACTTGGACCGTTTAGGGGAATACGTGGCGGAAGACTATGTCGAACACAACCCGGCGGTACCACATGACGTGGAAGGCGTCGAAGGCCACCGAGCGAATATCGCCCAGTTCCGTGAGGCGTTCCCGGATATGGATCTCGAGATCGAGCGGGTGGTGGCGGACGGCAACAAGACTGCGCAGTTGTTCACATGTCGGGGAACTCACGAAGGTGAGATGATGGGTTCACCCCCGACTGGTGAATCGGTGGAATTCTCCGCGGTCGGGATTACGGTCTGGGAGGACGGCAAGATGGTCGAGGACTGGTCGCAGGTGGACATGCTGGGCGTCACGGAACAGCTTGGTCTGACAGCAGACCCGGACGCGAGCAGGGCGTAACCGCTCCCCTCCCCCCGAGACCCAAACATTCTACCCCCGCCTGTGTCAGTCCCGTCGGCGGGGTGCGCCATCGAATTTAAGCCATCTAACCCCAACTCCGGCTAAGGATGGGGACGGCATCAGGTATCTGGGGCGGTTACCACACCGGCTGGCCGACTTGAGACGCTCTCGGAGCGGTCCAAACGTCGGCCCGGGCCGGGAACGGACCGGCGCCTCGCGGGTACCCATCCAACGGATCCTCGACGATCTCGCGGACCGAGGCTGGGCTACCGAAGAGACCGGTCATTACGAGGCCACCCATAAGGTTAGTTCGTCGTCGAGGAGGTCAACCGCCGACTCGAGAACGTCCGGACGTTGGACCACCTCGAGGAGCATCTCGAATGGATTCGATTCGATCAGTTCGATTTCCCACCTGGTCACTTACAGGACGCCACGGTGATTATTACAATCCGCGTGGGATGATTTCTGGGCGAACACGAGAACGTTGGTCGAGCTGGTCTACAAGAGTACGACCTCAGAGCCATCGCGACCGGGCTGCATCGGGAGTTCCTTCAGGCGCTTTCCGACGCCATCAACGGCGACCTTGCATTGGAATTGATTTATCCGCCCGAGGTCATCGATACCATCGAATCCGATTCCGATCTCCGCCGGCTCTGCCGCGACGTTACGGACGCCGAGCTGGCGAATGTCTATTCGACATCTGGGCGACGAACGGGAGCTGATGATGCTGGGGATCCAAGAAACCGTCCGATCGCGTGAGGATGTGGTGTTGCGCCCCACCGGAACGGGGAAATCCTCGCATCCGCGAGTTCGTTCGTGGGCCGACGCCTATTTCGAATCCGTGCTGCACGACTCCAAGGTTCTTGAGGGTGAGACGTTTCCCGTGGAGGGCCCGGAGGCGAGTTGCCTGCGCCATCGACACCACACCGCCACCTGATCGAAGGTCGGTGTTGGTACTCGCGAGGCCGAACTAGCACGCAACGTAGGTTTATAACATTTCAATTCATCTTACTTATTGGAAATCCAACCTGGGAGGTGGAATGCATGGAAGCTCGCGGCACGGAAGGCGTGTATCACCTCGACATGGATGATCATCGCGTGCAGGCTGCCCGCGAGGCGGAACGACGTGCGTACGATCACTACGGGCTATCGTTCACCGAACACTTCGTCGACGTTCCGGCATTCGATATCCGCATGCGGGTCCTCGAAGTCGGCGATGGGCCGCCCCTTATCTTGGTGATCGGGGGCGTGGGGAAGGGGGTCGGCTGGTTACCTCTGCTCCCCGAGGTAGACGGGTACACGTGCTACATCGTCGATCGGCCCGGAGGCGGGTTGAGCGACGGCCTCGACTATCGCTCCATCCCGTTACACGAGCAGGCCACACCGGCAACCGTGGCGCTCTTGGAGCACTTCGATATCGACACGGCTCCCGTAATCGGGAATTCGAATGGAGGGGCGTGGTCGCTCAGCTTTGCCCTCGAAGAACCGGATCGCGTGTCCGGTATCGGGCTGTTCGGATGCCCGGGGTTCTATCCGGGATGGCGGGTCCCGATGCCGATGCGAATCATGGGGGTGCCCTGGGTCGGCGAATTCCTCATCGAACGGATGATGCAACCGGACAGTGGGGAAGACGTCAAGCAAACGTTCGAGGCGCTAGGCCACCCGTCCCAGACTATCGAGCGGCTGCCGGAGGCGTTCTTCGACGCGTGGCATCGGATGGATGCGCTCCCCCATTTCACGTGGTCCTACGCGACGATGTTTCAGTGGGGCACGAGAATCTGGAGACCGCGGGGGTCCGATCCCGCCCTCGAATTCACCCCCGATGAATTGCGCGATATCGATGTGCCGGCCCTTCTTTGCTGGGGGACCAACGATCCCTTCGGCGGCGTCGAAATCGGGAGAGCGGGCTCCGTTCATTTCCCCGAGGCGACGTTCCACGAGGTCGCGACCGGCCATCTCCCTTGGCTCGATGATCCCGAATCATGCGGGGAGTTGCTACGGGAGTTCCTTGACTGAGGAGTGAGGACTAATTTCCTCGGGTTCAGCATATCGCGGCTCGCAAAATCAAACCTCGCTATCGTGATTCGACGGCGTAGTGCGGTTTGCTGGCCGGCGTGTTCACACCCTGAATATCTGTACACAGTTTGTGCTAACATCGTGGCGGTCGTCCACCAGCACCGATGCCCCTGCAACCGAACCTGATCGAACGCCGGCTCATCAAACAAGGGCGCATTCCCGGGATTCTACTCGACGCCTCGCTGGCCGCGTTCACCGTCGAAGCGCTCGTCGCCGCCATGGAGCTGGACCTGTTCAATGCACTCCGCAACAAGGCGCTTGACATTGACACACTCGCCGACCGCACTGGGGCCGACCCGGCGGGGATTGAGATCCTGGTCCGGGCCCTCGTGCCCCTCGGATACCTCTCCCAAAACGGCGATACGTACAGGCTGACGAAGGCGGCACGTCGCTCGTTACCCGAACGGGAAGTCTCGGCCATGGGAACGTTCTTTAAGACTCAGGCCCGCGAAGGGCTTGACTCTACGCTGGCGGTCCGCGAGGCTCCCGAGGACGGCGTCATCGGGTGGGAAACCGTGCAATCCGGGGAAGTCGGTCGCGGCTATCAGGAGACCATGCGGTGGCTGGCAAGCGATTTGGTCGATCCGGTCGTCGAAGCCGTGACGTTGCCCGATGGTGCCGAACGCATGCTCGATGTCGGCGGGAGTCATGGGCTTTACACGCTCGGCTTCTGCGAGGAGCATCCGGGGCTCGAAGGAACCATCCTCGACTGGGAGATCGGCCTCCAGGCTGCATGCAAGACGCTGGAGGAACACCCCGAACTGTCGGACAGGATCGAACTGCTCGAACGCGATTTCGAACAGGAGCCGCTTCCGGAGGGATACGACTTCGCCTTTCTCGGACAGATCGTCCACGGGCTGACCCCCGAGGGAAACCGCGAACTGTTTGACAAGCTCGCCGACGCGACCAACGAACGTGGCACGATCGCTATCCTCGATCAGGTGGCCGACCCGCCGGGATCGGGGTCGCTGCCGTTCAATCCCTTGGACTCGTCGTTTTCGGATGGGGTCGCGGCGCTGCTCGGCTTCGGGTTATTCGTCTTCACCGGGGGTCGCTCGTATCCTTTCGAAGACCTCGAGGCGTGGCTCGACGAGGCCGGGTTCTCGAACGTATCCTATCAAGCTGTTCGGGAATCGCCTGGGATGTCGCTCGTGATCGCGCGTAAATCCGGGGGTGGGTGAAAGCACACGGTTCACCCGGTCATGCACGGTCGAGCGGTATCGGGCTCAGCTATCGCGGAACGGGGTAGCGACACCCGGAACAACGAACTCGGTTGACACTGGCAGTAGAGAGGTGGCCACTACGCTTAATGTCCAATCCCTTCATACCCGAGACATGTACGCCGGCTCTGACCGGTTAAATGACGTCGAATTCCTCGTCCGGTCGACGAACCGTCTCGACGTCCTCACCACGCTCCAGGAGGGGCCTCGGGATCGCCGTGACCTCCGGGCGGACACCGACTTCTCACGAGTCACGCTGAGTCGAATTCTCGGGGACCTCACGGACCGTGGATGGATCACGCGGACCGATGGTCGCTACGAAATCACACCCGAGGGGGAAATCGTCGCCACGGAACTGAATCGCCTGTTTGCGAATCTGGACGTGATCGACACGCTGAATGAAACGCTCCGCTGGCTCCCGACGGAACGGTTCGAGTTCGACCTCCGACGATTGGCGGACGCTGAGGTCATGCTCCCGGACGCACACGATCTCACGGCGCAGATCCGATGGGTCGAGAGTCAAATCCAGGGTACCGATCGGATACGATCGGTTGGTCGGTGGGTCGCCTCCGAGATCCTGGAAACCCTTGTCGAATCGACTGTCGGGGGCGAATGCCGCTGTGAGTGTGTCCTAGAGGACATGGTCGTTGACCACATCAGAGATGATCCGGAACTCCGTGAGTCGGTCAGGGCCCTGCTCGAGTCCGGCCGAGCGAGCCTCTACCGGTACGACGGGGATGACGCTGAGATCACCATGTCGATCCTCTCGAATGGCGTGCTGATGTGTGGGAAGCACGACGCGCGGTCGTTTCCCGAGGCGGTCGCCACAACTGACGAAGTCGTTATGGAGTGGGCCATCGGCCGGTTCGAGTCGCTACGTGCGGATGCGACACCTATCGATACGGCCGAGTTCACAGCGTGAAACCATGTACACGCGGTGATATAATGGGCCGTGTGGGCCATCGACCAACCGGACATGGCGACCGCCAGGATCCGCAGAGACGAAATCGGGTGCGACGATGCGTGGGTCGAGGGGGACAGCTTCGTCTGGTCGCGGACGAACCGCCATTTGGATCGAACGTTACTACCTTCGACTCGCATCTGTTCTGACCTGGTTCCGGGTTCGGACGGCGCGCTCTCGGAGGACGTTCGAGATGTTTGACGACAGCGAGACGGAGTCGGAACGGTGGCTACGCCGATGGATGCTCGGAGTCGGCGTGGTCTACCTCCTCCTTGCGGTCAACCTCTCGTCGTTACTCGTGGCACCCGAGCGAGTGGATCTGTTTTTCCCCACGTACGACGCCCCCCTGGATAGCGTGGCGTTCAAGGTCTCGGCTGACCTGGCCTTCTTGAATGGTCTCAGCCACGGCGTCATCGGCGCCTTCCTCCTCTGGGGATCCCGGCGTCCGAAAACCTACGCTTTGTTCGTGCCGTTTATTATCCTCATGGAACTGGTAGTAGGAATCGTCGACGATCTGTACCTCCTCTTCCTGCGCGACTATCCCGTGGATGCGGCCTACTACGCGTTCATCCTTCTGCACAGCGTCATTATCGTAACTGGGTATCTCGTCTACACACGGAGGGGTTGAGAGCCGCAGATATCGAGATTCGATTCGGCTCACCTGGCTTTATGACCTTGCCAATCGATACCACACCCATGCATTCATCGCTCGCTGACGTTGAGTTCCTCTCGCGCTCGGAGAGTCGGGTTCGGATCCTCGAGGGGATTCGTGAGGAACCCCGGACCCGGAATGAACTCAAAGAGCTGACGGAGGCATCGCGGTTCACGCTCAGCCGGATCTTGGCCGACTTCGAGGACCGAGGGTGGATCGAACGCGATGGCAAGCGCTACGAGACGACCGGGCAGGGGAAGGTGGTCGCCGCCGAGTTCGAGACCCTCCTAACGAATCTCGACGTGGCAAAAGCGTTGGACGGAACCCTGGAATGGCTTCAGGTCGAGGAATTCGACTTCGATCTCGCTCGGCTGCAGGATGCTGAGGTAATCACGCCATCCCAGTCCGACCACACCGCGCACATCCGCCGGCCGGCAGAGCTCTTCCAGCGTTCCGACCGGATCAGGACGATCGCGACGGGCGTCGCCTACGAGAACATCGAGGCCATCCACGAGGCCACCGTCGAAGGCGATCTCCAGTTCACCGGTATCCTCGACGCGAGCGCTTTCGAGTCCGTGCGGACGGAGCCGGGACTGGCCGATCCAATCGGAGATATCCTCGCGGCTGACGGCACCGAGCTCTACCACTACGACGGCGACGACACGCTCGTCATGCTAATCATCGGCGACGACGCCGTCCAGATGTGTGGCCACGACGAGGACGGCCCGGCCCCCGGCACCATCGAGACAGCGGACCCGGCAGTCCGGTCCTGGGCGGAATCGTACTTCACATCGGTACGCGCCGACGCCAACCCGGTCGAGCCCGAGGCGTTCGGAACACTCGAGAGGTAACCGGCGCTCCGAAACGACAAACTCGGCGGTGTCCTCGGATGTGCACGACGTGCACGCTCGTGCAGTCGGCAGCATCAGTACAAACCCCGGTCAAGGGACAACAGCCGCTAGGCACGACGAAACGAGGTATCTCGGCATATCAACCATGGACGCCAGCAATACGGAGATCGCACGGCGATTGCACACTGAAGTCTGGGACGGCAACCTGGACCTCGTCGACGACATTATCGCTGAGGACTACGTCGAACACAGTTCGGCACACCCGGAGGGCGTGCACGGACCAGCGGAGTTCAAGCGGGAGGTCAAGATGCTCAGATCCGGATTCCCCGACCTCTCGGTGACCGAGGAGGACACCGTCGCCGAAGACGATAAGGTCGCGAGCCGCATCACGTTCCGGGGCACCCACGAGGGCGAGTTTCTGGGCATCGAACCGACGGGGACGTCGGTCGCATTCGAGGCCATCGCGATCAATCAGCTCAAGGATGGCGAGATTGTCGAGGCCTGGGTCCAGACGGACGTAATGGGCCTTATGGGCCAGCTCGGCGTCGTCGACGTGCCCGGCGCGTGAGCCAGTCTCGGGCCGCTTATCAGTCCACCGCAACTGAACCGTTCAATCCCCGGAAGGCCCGGACCGATCGCGACGACTCGGATCCGTTCATCCGTTCGGACAGCTCGACGACGTGTGCCTTGAAGTCGAGTCCACGTAGGCGGCTCGCTGGGCGAGCCACACCCCTCGCGTTTCGAGTTCGACGGGGGAGCCGGTGTAGGTCGTTTCATACTGCATCGTCGGGCTCCTCCGGACGTGAAGCTGATCTCGGGCCGGCGGCACCGATATCGGGCACCCTGCGCCACATCATCGTGCCGAGTACGATTGCCCAGAGCATGGAGACAAGCGCAAGGACCGGAAACACCACGTAGCCATAGAGTTGGGTTTGTCCTTCAACCGCCATGAGCAGTCCCGTCAGCACCGCAAACGTCCCGCTCACCACAGCCACGTATCCAAACCACCCGGGAAACCGATTACTCCAGGCCACCGCTAATCCCATCAGGACATAGGTAAATCCGAAGAAGACGATGACCACCCCCACAAACAACCCACGAGTGACCAACCAGATGCCTGCTGCGTGCCCGAACGCGATATCGGCTTGATTACCCTGGCTACTGACCCAGGCCTCCACGAGCGGCGGCAGGGCCAGTCCACTTACGAGAGCCGTCCCGGCGACGAGTCCTGCCCCGATGACGGCCATTGCCTTCCCGAGTTCGCCCACTGCCGACGCCGCATCTGCGCGGAGGGTTTCCACCAACGAGACGAAGCTTGCAGTGACGAATACCATCCCAACGAATAGGGCAAGGTTGTCCACGAGCCAACCAACACTTCCGAGATCGAGTAGTGCCAGGAAGTACGACTCGGTGTTACCGGGCTCGGCGGGCGATGGTCGAAGAGCTTGGGATATGGCCGTTACGAGTGCCCCGGCGATTCCGAGAAGGCCCCCAATTCGGAGAAGCAGTCTATCGCGAGCCCGCTCTCTTCTGGATCGATCAGGTGGCCCTGTCATGAGAGAGCCTCCAATTCTCGAGATCGAAGCTGAACGACCCAGAAGGCCAGACTAACCGTACAACGTTTCGCAGCGCGACAGGGCGTGATTTCGGTGAAGTGCCCATACAGGGCCTTGGCGGAGGAATCAGGATTATGCTATCGGCTGAAAGACATTTCGCGTTGCGAACGCCTCGCCTGAGGGACGTCCCGCATCGAGACTTAACCGTTCGAGATGATACGCCATCCACGACCTGACGGATGCATCGGCCGCACAGGCTGGCCGTCTTTCATCGTCGTGTCGACAGAACCGCATTCCGTCCAGTAGGGTACCGTCGATCAGGTCCTCACTCCCCCATCACAGTATCCTCGCAGTTCCCCGCGGCACCATTTGACCGAGCATCTCCGTGACGGGGGTCGGATCGAAGCTCCTCCGTCGAGGACACAGCGAAGGGTAAGCTCGCGAGATCCTATCGACGATATCGCTCGAGAAACCCTTGAACCATCGGAATGTGCTCAGCCCGGGAGGTATCCTTCTGTGTCTGGCCTGGTCCACGAATTCAGGACAACACCTCCGTCCGCTGTAGAGCGAGATCGGTGCCAAGGACCCACTCGAACGTACCATGGATATTCAGGACATCGTCGGCCCTCGTGCGATACAAAATTGGGCAAATCACACCTCGAACTCCGGACGGACGCTTAGGCGATTGCGGACCGTTCTGATTCGACGATGCGCTTTGCGTTCCCGACGGTCTCCTCTACGATACTCGCCACGACCCGACGGAGGAATAGCCAGCCAACGAATCGGGCGATTAGCTTAAACCCCGGCGGGAAGTGCAACTCGATCCTCTGGTGAAGTCGGGTCCGCTCTCCGTCGTCGACCGGTTCGAACTCAAGCGTCATCACGGTCCTGATGGTGCCGTCATCACCTTCGTGGACCTGCCGGCGGATCGGCTCGTATTCCCTGACGACCCACTCGCTCTCCGCCGACACTGGCCCGGGACCCCCGATCTCGCGATAGACGCTCCCCTCGTTCACCTGGTCGTCCTCGACGGCGGTCATCCGCTCGGTGACGACCGACCACTCGGGATACCGCGAGGGATCGCTCGCGAACCGCCAGACGACGTCCGGCTGGGCGTCGATCGTCGTTGTCGCGTCGACTTCGATGGCTGCCATGCTTCCTCACTCCCACTTCCACTCCGGGTTCATGGGACTGTACTCCGGATAGTACGGTTTGTATCCCAGGCGGCGACCGAGGGGAGCGAGGACGGCGAACAATACCTTTTGAACCAACGGTGGGGGTGACGTCACGTGGTTGTCTTCCCAGTACTCCTGGCCAATCACGGCCAATTGGAGGAGGTTCGGAAGCCCTTCCTCGTTCGTCTTCCCGTCCCGAGCGAGTCCGTAGAAAACCTCGAGGACTTCCTCGAACCTCCGCGCTGGGCGAACCTCGATGAGCACCCGGAGTTCGTCATCGCCCCCGTTGCCCCAGGTGTGGGGCGTCCCCGGCCACACGGTACGTTCCTCGCCGGCCTCCAGCCGAAACGGCTCGCCATCGACCGAGCCCGCCAGCGTCCCCGCCTGCACGCTGAAATACTCCTCCTGGTGCTCGTGGACGTGTTCTGGCGGCCCGGGCGCCCCAGGTTCGGCGACGACCTCGAGCCTGACAAACTCGCCGTCCGTATCCCCGGCGCGCTCGAGGAAGGTCACGCGCTCGCCATGGATCGGGTTCTCGATGGTGTCATTCGGACGCTCCGCATGGCTTGACCTAGCTGTGGCGTCGACGTGTGTACTGTCGAAGGCCATACGACGAGCAAATGATCGAGATGGCATTAGGGCGCGGTCCGTACGAACGTTCACGCCATGAACGCGCGAACGGTCAATGCACTAACCAGGGTCCCGACCTTCCCACCGACCGGTGTCACGATGCCAGATCAGACCACCGCGAACAAGGACATCGTCCGCGAGTTCCACTCAGGGATTTGGGCGGGGAACCTCGACT
>CAZAYR010000006.1:0-5578 GCA_964489365.1 uncultured Salinarchaeum sp. | reverse complement strand
TGTTCGACGCGCACGTGGCCGAGGACTACGTCGGACACGATCCGGACGTCCCCGGGGAGGTCCAGGGACGGGAGGCATTTCGAGAGTTGATCGCCGGGCGACAGCGTGCGATGAGCGACATCGACCACACGATCGAGGACCTGTTCGGCGAGGGGAATCGGGTGATCGTCCGTGGCAGGGTCAGCGCCCGTCACACGGGTGAGATGATGGGGACACCGGCAACGGATCGAGCCATCTCCGTCGACGAGACGATCATCTATCGCCTCGCGAAGGGGAAGATCGCGGAGACGTGGGCGGCCGTGGACCGCCTCGGTCTGCTCGAACAGATCGGCGCGGTGGAGTTGCCCGGTCGGTAGTCTACCCGCGGTCATTCAATCAGCACTTCGTCGTCACGGAGGGTCCTCTCCTCCTCAAATACGTCGGCGGGCACGGTTGTTGACTGGTTCCGAAGGGAATCGAAATAGGACGTTGCCCAACCGTAGACGCGCTCGTTTTCGGTCTCGATCATCGCCCGGTGGTCGCCGCTACAGAACGCCACCGAATCGTCGCCGATCTGGATCACCGGGAGGTCCGTATCGCCCTCGAATTGGAACAGCCTGCCCCGCCCAGACTCGAGGATTGCATGCATATCATCCCGTTGATCCGGATCATTGCGGAGTGCTTCAACCATCGTCGGCGGTCCGATCATGGCGTGGGTCTGACCGTCTTCGACCGCAGCCCGGATCGCTTCGATGAATTCCGGGGAAGCGCCGTTCCCCACGGCGTTGAGGTGATCCGACCGCTCGATTAGTTCCAGTGCCCGATGGATCGGCGCCATGAGATCACCCTCGTCTGCCGTGATGACCTTGGCATCCCGGAGGAGGTGGAGATCGAATTCCGGCTCTCCGCCCGGAAGCCATTCGACGAGGGGTGGAAGGTCGGCGTAGGTCCGTAGGTTCTCCCTCATCCGGATGAATTCACGGGCGACGAACTGCCCATCCATCGTCGCCTCGTATTCCTTGCCTTTCCGGATGATCCACCCACGCTCCTCGAGATCGGCGATAATCCGCCCCGCAGTCACGCGCGAGGCGTTCGACATCTTCCGAATGTCATCACGGGTCCTCGGCGCCGAACAGATGGCGTCGAGGACCTCGACGCGGTGATCCGAGCGAGCGAGGTACTCGATTGCCTCCGAGGACATGTCCATTGGTAACGTCTCACACGGAAAAACAATAAATCCCTAACAAATTCGCCTGATCCGGGCGACGGGTCGCAGAGTCCCAAGGCGTTCGGCGACGACGTATTCTACACCTCGCGGATCACTGTTTGGGAGGTTGCACTCCTATGGTTGCCTGCTCCTAGGACTCACCGGGAACACCTGGCGGATCGTATCCCCGCTGAAATCCCACAAATGGGTCGCTCCTCCCATCATTGATGCGTTCCAAGAGGCGTAAGATTTATTTAGAACCGCAAGCATATGCCCAACCGAAGCAAGGTGATCAGCCATGGCCCTGCCAACGAGCCCAAGCAACTCCTGGCTGCAAAGCCTTGACCTGCCGTCCCGACTGTTCGAACGAGGATGGAGTGATTACGAACTGTACGAAGAGGACGACGAGTTCGTCCTGAGCGTCGAGATGCCGGGCTTCGAGCCCGACGAGATCAGCGTCGCCTGGGACGAAGGCGTCCTCAATATCGCCGCCGAGCACGAGGACGACCAGCGAGCAGAGCGGAAGACCTACCACCGTCGGTTCCGCTTCCCGAAGACGATCGAGGACGAGGCCATCGAGGCCCAGTACAACAACGGTATCCTCGAAATCCGGTTGCCCGTAGCCGCAGGGGCGACCACCCGTGGCCAGGAGATCGAGGTGCAGGCGTAACGCCAGTCTGATCGGCACCGAAGTATCGCTCGCGAATCGATTTTCTTTCGCACCCATCACCCATTCGAGCGTCGGCGAACGGGTGGTCTCCCAGCTGCCCACCGAGCGCGATGGCCTCGAGGCACTCGAAGATGTGGTCGTGATCGCGACGACGAACCGCCCCGACCTGATCGACGACGCGCTTCTCCGACCCGGACGGCTCGACCGTCACGTCCCGGTGGACGAGCCCGACGCCGCGGCACGCCGGGAGATTTTCGAGATTCACACCCGCGACAAGCCCCTCGCCGAGGATGTCGACCTCGACGACCTCGTCGAGCGGACGGAAGGATACGTTGGGGCGGACATCGAAACGGTCTGTCGGGAAGCTGCGCCACTCGCCGTCCGTGAGTACGTCCGAACAGCCGGGGATCTCGACGAGATCCGAATCACGTGGGGCCACTTCGAGCGGGCGCTCGTGGAGCTTGACGAGGACGCGACCGGGGATCGGACGCTGGAGGTCCCCGAGGCGGTGTAATGGCCGTCGCGCATCGCGACACGAATCCTCCTGACTCGTGTCCGCTTGTGCGGGCGCGGACGATCCGACCGCGAGGCTCTTGTACATCCCTCGAGGAGCGGTGAACGGCGATGCAGCCGTTTCCCAGCGCCCCACCGCTGGAGGAGGCCGATCCGAGGATCTTCGCGGAGGGGCATCTCTGGCTACTTGAACACGTGGACGGCGTTCCCCTGCGTTTCCGGCTTCGCCCGTCGGGTTTGCTCGAATTCGGCACCCGAAACCGGACCGTCACCGACCCGACGCAGCTCCCGCCGGAATATCATCATGCGACGTTTCACATCGAGGATCGGCTCGAGCGGGACGCGATTCGAGCCGCGGTCGATGATCCGACGGCGGTCACGTTTCTGGGCGTCGCGACCCAGCGACGCACTGTCGAATACGAATGGGCGGAACTGCCCTCGTTCCTCGGGGTGGACGTCCGTACTGAGGACAGAACCTCGCCGTATCCACCCGACGTAGCTCATGCCAGTTTCGGGGAGGTTGGCCTCGACCCGATCAACCCGATCGAGCGGGAGGTCCGTCCCCGCGACTTCGCCCCCGCCAACCCGACGTTCCCGCCGTCGGCCTGGTATGACGGCGCCGCGGCCGGGGTACTGATCCGGAACAAGCGCGGCGGACGCGCCCTGGCGACCAATGAGGAGCTACCGAACACCGATCCCCTATCGGCATCGGATGCAGAATCGTTGGCAACCGAGATGGCCGCGCGGATTGATGGGCTCGTCGCGGATCTGGAACGGTCGGACCGACCGATTTCCGTCGATCGCCTCGCCGAACGCCTCGCAGCTGAAGCTTGGCGAACGCATCACGAGGTCCTCTCGGACAGTCGGGATCCCATCGACGAGGGGCATGTGCGCGCCGCCTGCGCAGCCGTCGCCCGGAACCATCTCGGCTAACACCGTCCGGGTGGGGCTCCTGTCCGCAAAGGAGGACCCCGATGCACGCTAGCGGGAGCGCCTCAATGGATAGTCAGAAACTACTTGTCGAGCGGTGACCGTCATTCCTTGCCACATGCGCCGCCGGTCAGTCCTCGCCAGCGCCAGTGTCCTTGTGGGGAGCGCCATGGCGGGCTGTCTCACTGCGGCGCCGGCACCCTTCGAGGCCGTGAGTCCCGATCCTGGGACGTGGCCGTACCCGCAGTATGACTCACATAACACGTCCTACAACCCGCATGCCACGCCACCAGCGGAAAACCCCGACGTCCGTTGGGAGCGGTTGAACTACGGGGAGATCCGGGGCGGGCTCGCGGCGGAGGACGCACTGATCGCGTTCGGCGAGAGTGGGATCTGGAGTTTCGCCCCCGGGGACGGCGAGGAGCGGTGGTCCCATGCGGGAGACACGTATTCGGCGGGAATCCTCGACCAGCGCGTTTATGCATGCGGTTGGGATCTCGACGCGGAGCCGACTCTGTCATGGATACGAAGTATCGATATCCGGAGTGGCGATGTTGCGTGGACCTGGGAGGACGATGGAAACGATCGCTGGTTGCGCAGGGCGATGCCCGCGGGGGCGTATCTCATCGTCGGGGACCGACGAAACAGCGAAACGCTCGTGTTCGAGCGAGAACACGGCGACCTCATCTGGACCGTCGACCCCGGCGGCGGTGTCGCGCTAGCCGACGAGCGCCTCCTCGTGACCGGCCGCGGCTCGATTGCCACCTTCAGCATCGATGCCGGATGGGTCTCGAACGAGCTCGAACGCGTCGTCTCGGTCGAGACGATCTCGGACACCGGCCCCGACTCGCCCGTCTACCATCCGTATCGAATCCTCCGCGGGGAGGTGTCGGTGTTTCCCGGCGGGCGAAACGCGTCGGTCCACGCCTACGGACGCGACTCGGGACAGAAACACTGGACATCGGAACCACGCGGCGTGCAAACGTCCGCCCCCGCACTCGTCGACGATGTCGCCTTTGCGGCCCAAACGGATGGGAATCCACCATCCACGGTCGTCTCCGTGAACTTCGCGGACGGCGGGCAGCGTTGGCAGGCCACCGTCGAGGCGGCATGCCGGCGAGTGATCGCGACGGACGAACTCGTGCTGGTCCCCGGCGAGCGAGCTGGTAACCGGACTGGACTTCTCGTGGCGTTCGATCACGGCGGTGAGCGGCTCTGGGACGTCGTCTTCAACGGCCCGCCGGGCGGGGTGATCGCCGTGGAGGACCGCCTCTTCGTCGGCACGTTGCGGGGAGAGGTCGTTTCGCTTGGCCCGGCGTAAGCACGCGGTACGTCGCCAGTCGTGCGTATCGCGACGCCTTCGATACCCCCGCTATGGCGCCCTTCGCTGAAGCCAGGCCACCCGAGCGCATCGAATAGATCATACGTGAAAGGGCGTTTGCCCCAGACGTTGCACCGAGTTGGGCACCGTGCCGGGGGTGAAACCAACCATCGATGATCGACATCTGGCGCCGGTCACTGAGATTGGGGTGGCCCATCTCCATCCAGCAGGTCCTGACCACCCTGATGCGGACGGTGGACGTCATCGTGACGGGACTGTTCTCGCCGGCGGCCGTGGCGGCGGTAGGGCTGGCCGACATGTACGCACAAGTCCCGCTCCGCATCGGGATCGGGCTCGGAACCGGCGCGATCGCCCTCTCGAGCCAGGACACGGGCCGTGGTGCCGCCCATTCCCGGGACCTGGCCATCACCCAGGCCCTCGTGCTCGGGGCGCTCTGTGGCATCCCGCTGGTCATCGTGGGGTTGCTGTTGGGCCCGTTTCTGATCGACGTGCTCGGGGCCGAGTCCGACGTCGTGCGGTTGGGCGGGACCTACCTGGCCCTGGTGTTCGCGGCCTCGCCGATGCGGATCGTCGCCCTCGTGGGGGCCCGCGCGCTCCAGGGAACCGGTGATACGACGACGCCGATGTTCGTGAACGGCGGCGGCAACGCGGCGAATATCGTGCTGACGGTGAGCCTCGGGTTGGGGGTCTGGGTCGCCCCCGAACTCGGGATCGTGGGGGTCGGCCTGGCGACCGCCATCAGCCGCACGCTTGAGGCGGCGGCCTTCGTCGGCGCGATCGCTTGGCAGCGAACGGAGCCATCCCTCGTCCTGGGGACCGACCTGACCATCGCCCGCCAACTCGTCGTCGTCAGCATCCCGAACTTCGCCGAGGGGATGAGCACGTCGATCGCGAATTTTCCGTTCAACGCGCTCATCCTCCTGTTCGGCACGGAAGC
>CAZAYR010000005.1:0-45333 GCA_964489365.1 uncultured Salinarchaeum sp. | reverse complement strand
ACATATCAGCGAGATGGTCGGCCAGGCGGTCACGCTCATCGACGCGAATCCGGGCGATGGCGTCGAGGGTATCGTGGCAGCGATCCGGGAGGGCCGCACCGTCGTGGAGGGCAAGCGGACGCCATGGCATATCAGCCTGCGACAGGCCGCAGGCGGCGTGAAACGGCGGTTGCGCAACCGGATCGGGTGGTGACGGTGGCCGGCCGAGACCGCATGCAAGGTGCGGACCCGGCGGCGGTCGAGGCCGCCATCGCATCTGGCACCCCGTTTACCGGCGATGCGGGGTTTGGCGGGGCATTGCCCGACGGGCGGCTCGTCCGCGATGTCCTCGGGCGCTATCCAGTCTTCCTGGAGGACGGTGCACCGACCGCGTGGGCCGTCGATCCCAGGGAACTGTCCACGCCCCGCCCCCTGGCGGCCGGGACCGTGATGGACGCGGGCTCGGTCGAACGGGTCTGGGAGCTGCCGCGGTCGTCCCCCTTCGAGGACGACCCCACCGGACGCAGGGCTCTCGAAGGTGCCATCCTGGATCGCGCGAGCGCGCTCGAGGATGACGTGCCCATCGGGTTCTCCGGGGGCGTGGATTCGGCCCTGCTGGCTCGCCTCGGCGAGGGCCCGCTGTATACCGTCGGGTTCCCGGATGAGCCCGACCTGGCGGCGGCGCGGGAGGTCGCCGAGACGCTCGATCGGACTCTCCGAGTGATCGAACTCACCCACGAGGACCTCCGGGGAGCGATCCCGGCGGTCGCTCGGGCAACCGGGCGCGAGAACGCGATGGGCCTCGCGATCGGTCTTTCCCTCTACGTGCTCGCGGACGCGGTCGCGGCCGACGGCTACGATCGCGTGGCCCTCGGCCAGGGCGCCGACGAACTATTCGGGGGATACGAGAAGATCGCCCGACTCGACCATCGGGTGGCTGCCGACACGGTTGATGGCGCACGCCGGGAGGTTGTGGGGGAGCTCCCGTCCGGGCTCGCGCGGGACGTCCTCGCGGTCCGGGCGGGCGGCGTCGAGCCGGTCATGCCCTACCTCGGCGACGGCGTGGTCGAGGCCGCGCTTCGGCTCGAGGGCGACCAGCTCGTGGACGATAGACGCAGGAAGTCGCTCTTCCGGGACGTGGCGGGCCGTCACCTCCCCGCATCGGTCGCTCAACGCGAGAAGAAGGCCATCCAGTACGGCAACGGGGTCGCCCGCGAGCTCGACCGTATTGCCCGACAAGCCGGATTCAAGCGTCACATGGGCAATCACGTGGCCCAGTACGTTCGCGCGTTGTCTCACTGACCGGCGGCATCGATGGCTGCCTTCGCCTGCGCCCGCACGTCGGGCTCGAGTCGAGGATCGTCCTCGGTAGCCCTACGGGTGAACCACTCCCAGCCGTCGGTGTCGACTTCGCCATCCTCGGGTGCCAACTGGCGATGCCCAGCGCGGGCGTAGTAGATGAAATCCACGTGCTGATGCCCGACCGAGCCGTCGTGGACGTTGATATCTTCGAGCATGATGGTCGCCGGCTCCGGAACCGGTCGCGCCGTATCCGACGCGACACCCTCGGCCTCGTGTAACAGGACGACCGGGAGCCCGGTTTCCTCGCGGGCCTCCCGCACGGCGGCCGCATGGGGGAGTTCGTCGCGCTGTATATGCCCGCCGGGCGGCAACCAGAGATCGAGGCGCGGATGGCGATGCAGGACGGTCGCCCCGTCATGGACGACGTAGGCGGTGGCGGTGAAGTGCCGCGTCGTCTCCATAGCGGCTCCACTTCGGGTCGTGCCTTGGCCCTTCCGACCCGCCGGATCGAAACGCTTACTCGCCGACCGCCGGTGCCCGTGAACATGACCGAGCCGGTGGTCGACGAGGAGGCGGTCCGTCACGTCGCCGACCTGGCGAACATCGAGCTCGCCGACGACGAGATCGCCGCGTATCGCGAGGAGTTCGCCGAGATCCTGGGGTACTTCGATCGGCTGGACGACGTGCCCGATCGAGCGCCCTCCGAAGGGCGTTCGAACGTCCTCCGGCCGGACACGGTGCGGGACTCCCTCGCCCAGGAGGAAGCGCTGCGTAACGCCGACGAGACCGAGGACGGCTACTTCGAGGGCCCCTCCGTCTCATGAGTACAAAACTGCACGCGTTCCTACATGCGATGGACCGGACCGGGAATGCGGGCGGACCACTCCAAGGTGACCGGATCGCCATCAAGGATAATATCTGTACGGCGGGGGCGCCCACGACCTGTGGCTCCGAAATGCTTGCAGATTACGAGCCCCCGTATGACGCGACCGTCGTGGAACGGATTCTGTCGGCTGGGGGTCGGATCGTCGGCAAGACTAACATGGACGAGTTCGGGATGGGATCGACGACCGAAACGTCGGCGTTCGGGCCCACGACCAATCCCGTCGCACCGGAGCGGGTCCCCGGCGGCTCATCGGGCGGGAGCGCCGCGGCCGTCGCCGCAGGAGAGGCGGACATGGCCCTGGGTAGCGACACCGGCGGATCCGTCCGGAACCCGGCGGCCTTCTGTGGGGTCGTCGGCATCAAACCGACCTACGGGTTGGTGTCCCGGTACGGGCTGATCGCGTACGGCCATAGCCTCGAGCAGATCGGCCCGATCGCCCGGACCGTCGAGGATGCGGCCCGTCTCCTGTCGGTCATCGCGGGACCCGACGAGCGAGACGCGACGTGCCGGGAGGAGGGCGCCTCCCTGGACGTCGACGCGGCGATCGACGGAGCCGACGCGCCGATGACCGTCGGGATTCCGGAGCAACTCACCGAGGGCGCGGACGAGGGGGTGCGGACGTCCTTCGCCGACGCCATGACGGCTCTCGAGGATGCCGGACACGAGGTAGTGGATGTGGAACTACCAGCCTTGGAACACGCGGTGGCAGCCTACTACGTGCTCGCGACCTCGGAGGCCTCCTCGAACCTGGCCCGATTCGACGGCGTCCGGTACGGCCACCGCAACCACGAGAACCGGGACTGGAACGAGGCCTTCGCGAAGACGCGCCGCGAGGGGTTCGGCGAGGAGGTCATCCGGCGGATCCTGCTCGGCACCTTCGCCCTGTCCGCCGGGTATCACGAGAAATACTACGAGCAAGCCGAGGCCGCGCGGACGTGGATCACCGAACAGTTCGAGGCCGTGTTCGAGAACGTCGATGCCATCGCGAGTCCGACGATGCCGACGACCCCGTTCCCCCGGGGGGAAGCGCTCGACGATCCGCTCCAGCTCTATCTCGCCGACGCCAACACCGTCCCGGCGAACCTCGCCCGGCTACCCGCGATCTCGGTGCCGATCGCGCCGGCCGACGATTTGCCGGTCGGGCTGCAGCTCATGGGCCCGGCGTTCTCGGAATCCCGCCTGATCGCGCTCGGACGCGACGTGGAATCGCTCAGCCGATGAGTGTGGCCACGCCCTTCGTTTGTCGGTAGTCCGAGGACATGAGGTGGCCCAGACGCGACTGAATCGCTTCCCGATCACACGCCTCCCAGGCCATCGGGTCCTTCATCGGCATGACGAGAAAGCCCCGACCGCGCACCTCGATGGCGTGTCGATCCTCCATGGCGGCGGGGACTTTGCGCGCCTGGGTTGTATACGATTCGAGGACCACGTCGGTCGCCCGTCGACCGACGGGCAGCAGGATGTGAGCGTTGACCGCGCGCAGTTCGGCATCGAAGAACCGCTCGAGACGCGCGTAGGATTCGACGGTCGGCGCCTCATCGTGCAGCGGGGGACACATGTGGAGGTAGCTCATGAAGAGGTTCGACACATCCGGTTCCTCATCGTACGGAGACCCGAGTAGGCCGAGTTCGTGGAGGAGGCCCTGGAGCCGCCGCCCGACGGGATGGGCCGTGAAGGGGACACCCGTCCGAACCCCGCCGTGACGGCCCGGGTGATCCCCGATGAGGTGGAAATCGGCCGACGGGTCACCGTAGCCGGGAACGGCCTGACCCCCGTGGCATTCGGGGGACATCCCGAACGGGTTTCGCCGGCGGTGGCTGATGGTCTCCACGGTCGACGGTCGAGGGCAGCCGCTCATAACCAGTGCGATCCCGATCACAACGGTTAGGCCACCGGACGTGCACGCCAGGGCGTGGAGTGGATCGAATGGCTCGAGGAGCGTCCGTTCTATCGGGGTCAGGTGGTCGGCCACCGCACCGTGCCCGCCCGCGAGGCGGTGTACGAGCGGGTCGGCATGGACGAGACCGTGGCGTCAGGGTTGGAAGCGCGTGGGATCAAACGACTGTATGCCCACCAAGCAGGGGCCGTCCGGGCCGTACGCGAAGGCGGGGACGTCATCCTTGCGACCCCCACCGCCAGCGGGAAGAGCCTCGGCTACGCGATCCCGGCGCTCGAGCGTGCCTCGCGGGACGACGGTCGCACGCTCTACATCGCGCCCCAGAACGCCCTGATCGAGGATCAGGAGGGCTGGCTTACCGAGGTGGGTAACGCGGTCGGCGGGGTCACCGCAGCCCAGTACACCGGCCGGATGAGCCAGGGGGAAAAACGGGCGACCCGCGAGCGGAAACCGGACATCGTCCTGACAACGCCGGACATGCTACATTACGGGCTGCTCCCCCATGCGCGCCGGCTGTGGGAATGGCTGTTCGCGGACCTGTCATTGGTGGCGATCGACGAAGTGCACGCGTACCGGGGCATCTTCGGGAGCCATGTCGCCCTCGTGCTACGCCGACTCGACCGGCTCGCACGAGGGTTCGGGGCCCGGCCCCAGTTCGTCTGTTGCTCGGCCACCATCGGCAACCCCGTCGCGCACGCGGCCGAGCTCACCGGCCGCCCGGCCGATCGCTTCGCGCTCGTGGAATCGGACACGAGCGAAACGGGACCACGGACGTGGACGTTCTGGCAGCCCCCCGAGATGCCCGACAGCGGACACGGCCGCCGACGCTCGGCTCACGTCGAATCCATGCAGCTGTTCGTTGAGCTCGTCCGGGCCGGCTACCAGACCCTGGTCTTCGGCCGGTCACGACAACTCGTCGAGCGCTATGCCCTGGAAAGCCAGAACCGGCTGCGGGAAGGCGGTGAGCCGGACCTCGCCGAGCGGGTCCGGGCCTACGAGGCCGCGCTGACCCACGAACGTCGCACCGACCTGGAACGCGGGATCCACGACGGTTCGATCCGGGGCGTGTGGAGTACGAGCGCCCTCGAGCTCGGCGTCGATATCGGCGATCTCGATGCCGTGATCCTCGACGGCTACCCGGGGACGCGGACGGACACACACCAGCGCGCGGGTCGCGCGGGGCGGGGCACCGACCCCTGTCTGGTCGCGCTGGTCGGGGGCGAGGATCAGCTCGACGAGTACGTGCTCGCCCACCCGGACGCGATTCTGGACGGGACCCCCGAATCCGCGGTCGTCAATCCCCAGAACGCTCGGATTCTGCCCGATCATTTGCGGTGTGCCGCCAGGGAGTCCTGGCTGAGCCCCGACGACCGCGATTGGTTCGGCGGGGCGTTCCCGGACGCGGTGCGGTCACTCGTCGACGCCGGGACCCTCGCCAGTCGGACGAAGGACGGGGAACGCCGCTGGGTCGATAACGGCGACGACAGCCCCCACCACAGCATGAACTTGCGGCGGGCCGGGAGCCCGGAGATCGCGCTCGTGCGCCGGGATAACGGGGAAACCATCGCACAACTCGACCGCGGAGACGCGATGCGGGACGCCCACACCGGAGCGATCTATCATCACCAAGGGCAGGCCTACGAGGTGGTGGAGCTGGATCTGGCAAACGGTCGTGCGGAACTCTCGCCGACCTGGGCCGACCATTACACGCGGGTGCGACACGACAAAGATATCGCGGTCGAGGCGTTCACCGAGACGATCGCGATCGGGGGCGAAACGGATGTCCGGTTCGGTCGGATGACCGTCCGGACTCGGATCACGGGGTATGCCCGCAAGGACGGCAAAACCGGGCGCACGATCAGCGAAGAACCCCTCGAGATGCCGGAGACCAGCCTCGAGACCGAAGGGTTCGCGATCGCGATCCCACCCCATGTCCAGTCCCGGTTCACCGCCGACGGGGACTTCCTGGGTGGGATCCACGCCGCCGAGCACGGCCTGATCTCGCTGTTTCCGCTCGAGGTCCTCTGTGATCGGGGCGATGTGGGCGGGCTCTCGATCCCACACCACCCGGCGACCGAGCGTGGGACGATCTTCGTCTACGACGGCCACGAGGGTGGAGTCGGGTTGACGCGGGCGGGCTTTGACCGCATCGAGGCCCTGCTCGAACGGACGCTGTCGTTGATCGAGGAGTGTGACTGTGCCGACGGATGTCCGAGCTGTGTCCAGTCGCCCCAATGCGGGAACGGGAACGAACCGCTCGACCCGGACACCGCGGTCGGGGTCCTCCGGGCGATCGCCGGCGAGGACGCGCCGCCGACAAGGAAACCCTGATATTCCGGAGCATGGAACCGCGGGTGTGCACCAGATCCGGTTGGACAACGCCGCGTTCGAAGGTGAGAACAATGCGTACCTTCTCGACGGGGAGGGCGGCCCGATCACGCTCATCGACACGGGGATTTCCGCCCCGGACGTCGAGGAGGAACTCCGGGCCCGACTGGCCGATCGCGACCTCGCGTTCGCGGATATCGAGCGGATCCTGCTCACCCATCACCACCAGGATCATGCGGGGCTCGCGGCGGCGATCCAACAGGAAAGCGACGCGGCCGTCGTCGTGCATCCCGACGATATGGCCTTCCTCGGAAATACCGACGAGACCCTGGACGAGGTCCAAGCGACCCTCGGCCACCCCGTCGAGCAGTGGGGCGTGCCCGCGGCAAAGCGGGACGAACTCGAAGAGATCCTGCGGCACGCACGACAGTACGCCGGTCCGCGTGCCGAGCCGACGGCACTGGACCTCGAGGCGACATACTCGGCTGGCGGGACCGAGCTCACCCCCATCCATCTTCCGGGCCATTCCCTCGGCCACGTGGGGTATCGGCTCGCCAACGGGGAGCTCGCCGCCGGCGACGCCTTGCTCCCGGTGTACACGCCAAACATCGGCGGGGCCGACCCGCGGGTCTCCCGCCCCCTGCCCACCTACCTCGAGACGCTCGCGAAGATCGTCCGGATGGACCCGCCGGTCGTCTGGCCCGGCCACCGCGATCGCATCGACGATCCACGCGCCCGTGCCCGCGAGATCCGGGCGCACCACCGGGAACGCACCCAGCGCGTGATCGAGGCCTTGGATGAGGAGGGACCGATGACCGCGTGGGAGCTGGCATTGCATCTGTTCGGGGATCTATCCTCGATCCACGTCCTCCACGGGCCGGGTGAGGCCTACGCCCATCTCGATCACCTGGCCGAGTCCGGTATCGTCGAGGAACGGGACCGCCGGTATCACTTGCTCGAGCGGCGGGTCGATTACGACGCCCTCGTGCCGGCACTGGACTGAGGGAAAGACACCTAACCGCTCGTCGACGAGACGTGGCCATGCGGATCGTCCGACGGGGGTGGCGGTACGCGCTGCCCGCCTTTCTGCTGGCGGGCCCGTCGATCCTGCTTGGCTGGTGGGCGGCGATCGGTCTCGCCGTGTTCGGCATCGCGGTCATCGCGTTCTTCCGTGATCCCGATCGGAACCCGCCCGAGGAGGGCATCGTAGCTCCCGCCGACGGCCTGGTTTCAGTGGTGCGAGAGGAGGACGATGGCCGGGTCCGCGTGGGCGTGTTCATGAACGTGACAGACGTCCATGTCAACCGAGCCCCCGTCGACGGGACGGTGACTGCCATCGAACACCGATCGGGGGCCCACCGGCCCGCGTTCTCGAAGGATTCCGACCGGAACGAACGCGTCCGGATCCGGCTCGGAGGGGACCGCGCGTTCGTCGTCGATCTCATCGCCGGGGCCTTCGCCCGGCGGATTTCCCCATATGTCGCGGAGGGCGAGGACGTCGAACGGGGCCAGCGGATCGGGCATATCGCCTTCGGCAGCCGGGCTGACGTGCTGTTCCCGGCCGAGGTCACGCTGGCGGACGTCGAGGTGAACCGTGGCGATCGCGTCCGAGCGGGGGAAACGCACCTCGTTCGGGATTAACCCCGGCTGCGGACGATCGCGAGAGCCGATTCGAGGTGGTCGCCGTTGATCTCGATCTCGTCGGCATGCTGCTCCGCGTCCTCCAGGCCGCGCGTATCCGCCGCCTCGCGGATCGCCTGCATCGAGGCTTCCCGCGCGAGCGCCGCGAGATCGGCGCCGCTGAACCCTTCTAGATCCGCCGCCAGGTCGGCCAGGTCGACGTCCTCGGCCACCGATTTGTCCCCGAAGTGAATGCCGAGAATCTCCTCCCGGGCGGCCGCGTCGGGGGGCGGGACCTCCACCTGGACCTCGAAACGACCCGGGCGGAGGATCGCGGGATCGAGCGCGTCCCGCCGGTTCGTGGCCGCCAGGACGATGACGTGCGGATTCTCGGTGAGCCCGTCCATCTCGGCGAGCAGTTGGGACACGACACGCTCCGAGACTTCGTGGCTGTTCGGGCCTCGGGCCCCCGCGATCGCATCGATCTCGTCGAAAAAGACGATCGTCGGCGCCGACTGCCGGGCGCGTTCGAACACTTCGCGGACAGCCTTCTCCGATTCGCCGACGTACTGGTCGAGAAGCTCCGGCCCGGCGACGTGGATGAAATTCGCCTCGCTTTCTCGGGCGACCGCACGCCCGAGCAACGTCTTGCCCGTCCCCGGCGGCCCGTACAGGAGGATTCCCGTCGGCGGGGAGGTCCCCGTCGCACCGAACAGACGCGGATGACGGAGGGGCCATTCGACGGATTCCCGAAGCACGTCCTTGACTGCGGCCAGTCCGCCGACGTCCCCGAAGTCCGTTTCCGGGGTCTCGGCGACGAACTCCCGCATCGCCGAGGGCTCCACGGCGGCCAGTGCCGCGTCGAAATCGGATCGTTCGACGCGTAACTCCCGCAACGCGTCCTCGTGGGAGGGCGTATGGTAGCGCCGCAGCGCCCGCATGCCGGCCTCCGTCGCGAGCCCGTGGATATCCGCCCCCACGAAGCCGTGGGTCCGTTCGGCGAGTCGATCCAGCGAGACGTCGTCCGCGAGGGGCATCCCCCGCGTATGGACCTCGAGGATCTCCCTGCGCCCCTCGGCGTTGGGCACCCCGATCTCGATTTCCCGGTCGAACCGGCCGCCGCGCCGGAGCGCGGGATCGAGCACGTCGATGCGGTTGGTCGCGCCGACCACGATCACGTCCCCCCGCGGATCGAGGCCGTCCATGATCGAGAGCAGCTGGGCGACGACCCGGTTTTCGACGTCCGCCTCGGCGTCCCGCTTGCTTCCGATGCTGTCGATCTCGTCGAAGAAGACGATGCTCGGGGCGTTCTCCTCGGCCTCCTCGAACCGTTCGCGGAGCTGTTCTTCGCTTTCGCCCTTGTATTTGGACATGATCTCCGGCCCGGAGATGTGGTGAAACGAGGCGTCGACTTCGTTGGCGACAGCCCTGGCAATCAGGGTCTTGCCCGTGCCCGGCGGGCCGTACAGGAGGACCCCTTTGGGGGGATCGATGCCCACGTGTCGGAACAGCTCCGGTTCCGAGAGCGGGAGTTCGATCATCTCCCGGACGATGTCGAGCTCTTCGTCGAGGCCCCCGATATCCTCGTAAGTAATGCGCTCGCCTCCCGTTTCCCCTTCCGCCCCGTCAGCCACGACACGAACCGACGTGGCGTCCGTGATCCGCACGGATCCCCCTGGCTTCGTCCCGACGATCTCGAAGGGCCCGTTGGCCAACCGCTCGACCCGGATCCGCTGCCCGGCGCGGACGGGACGATCCTGGAGGTCCCGTTTGATGGCGCGTTCGACGAGTTCCGCTTCCACCTCGTGCATCGCGTTCGGGGGCCGTACGTCGACCGATTGCGCCTCGGCGACCTGTTGTTGGGTCACCCTGACCGTCTCGCCGATGCGGACGCCGGCGTTCGCGCGAGTATCCGCGTCGATCCGAATCGTGCCGTCCTCGAGGCCCGCCGACCCCGGCCACACCTTGGCGACGGTCCGCCGTTCGCCCTCGATCAGCACCGTGTCGCCGCTGAGGACGGCGAGGGTCTGCCGGATCCCCTCCGGTAATCGAGCGATCCCACGCCCGGCGTCCCGTTTTTCCGCGCCCGCGACGGTCAGCTCGACACCCTCGTCGCTCATCCCCCGGCGGTTTGTGGCCTTCTGCCTTGAGGATTCCTCACCCACGTAACGACTTTACGGGCTCTCGACGTATCTGTCGGTATGGTTGAGCAGACCGAGCGCGACGGGATGACGTGGTACGAGTGCGAACGGTGCGGGATGCTCTTCGAGGATCGCAACGAAGCCGAGGAACACGAGCGCACGTGTGATGCCGAGGAACCCGACTATCTGCAGTAACTACGCGAGACGGTACGCACGTTCTTCGAGTTGATTCTCCACGAACACGAGGACGGATCCCGCCACGGCGGCGGCATCTGCGCCGACGTCGATCCGATCGCCGGACCGGCTCGCCGTGACGCCCGGATACACCGACGCGGATTCACCTTCCTCGAGCAAGATGCGGCCGACGCCGGTCGACTCGAGGACATCGTCGCTGGTATCATAGTCGTTGAGATACACCATGACCCCTTCCGTTTCCGACTCGTCAGTGACGAGCACGTGGATCGCATAGGTGATGTTCGCGCCGACCTCGTGGTCGGCGTCCGCGATGGGGGTCGCATACTCGACGAGGCGACCGTCGAGATACCGCACCGCGATGCCGGGGTCCCGGGCCTCGAGCTGCAGGGGCACCGGCGAGACGTTCGATCGCGCCGCCATGGGGCACGCTGTGGCAGCCACGCCATTAACGCCGCCGATCGCCACGGGTTTATAGCTCCTCGATGAGCCTCGGGCATGGTGGGACGCGCCCGTGCACCCGCTGCCGGCACGGTGTTGAATGCCCTCGCGACCGGGACCGGGTCCGCCTTCGCGATCGACCTGAACACGACCGCCACCGTCGAGCTCTCCGCGGATCCCGGCGTGTCCGGGGCGATCGAGGGGAACCCGGCGGCCGACAGCGCCCTCATCGAAGAGTGCGTCGCCATGACGCTGGATCGTTACGGGGACGGGGAGCTTGCGGGTGGCCGGGTACGCACGGAAAGCGACGTCCCGATCGCGGCCGGGTTGAAAAGCTCCAGCGCCGCCGCCAACGCGGCGGTCCTCGCCACGCTGGATGCCCTCGGGGTCGGCGATTGCGTGGCCCCGTTGACGGCCTGCCGCCTCGGCGTCGAGGCGGCCCGGACGACGGGCGTGACGGTGACGGGTGCGTTCGACGACGCTTCCGCGAGCATGCTCGGCGGGGTCACGGTGACCGATAACACCGCCGACGAACTCGTCTCCCACGACGCATTCGACCGGGCAGTGGCGGTGTACACGCCGGACCAACAGGCGTTCTCGGCGGACGCCGACGTAGGGCGCTGCGAACGGGTGGGGGTGGTCGCCGACGCCGTCGCTGATTTGGCCCGCGGCGGCGCCTACGAACGCGCGATGACCATCAACGGCTTCGCGTTTAGCGCTGCCCTGGGGTTTTCGGCCGAGCCCATGCTCGACGCGCTGGCGGCCGTCGACGGCGTGTCACTCTCGGGGACCGGACCCAGTACCGTGGCGGTGGGCGATGCGGCCTCCGTCGACGCCGTCGCCTCGGCCTGGCGCGACCGGCCAGGGTCGGTCCGGGTGACGCGGACGAACCAAACGGGGGCCCGCGTCGGATGAGCGAGCATCCGGAAGACCTCGAGGACCTGCGGGAGGAGATCGCGGACATCGACGAGGCGCTCGTCGACCTGATCGCCCGGCGGACGTACGTGGCAAACACGATTGCCGACGTCAAGGAGGCCCAGGGGATGCCGACCACGGACGAGGAACAGGAACAGCTGGTCATGGATCGCGCCGGTCGGAACGCCGAACGGTTCGATGTGGACGCGAACCTGGTGAAGGCCATCTTTCGCCTGCTCATCGAGCTGAACAAGGTCGAACAACGCGAGTCGCGGTGATCGCGCCGCGCACCCGGTTGCCTACCCCCGCGTCGTCTCGATGCCGGTCGGCACGCGGTCGACGATCGTCTCCTCGTCGACGATCACGTTGTATGCATGCTCGTCCTCGTTCCACAGTACGAGCGCCCCTTCAACCTCCAGTATGTCGCCGTAGTTCGCGGACGTCAAGGCCTCGTTCAGCGACGTCGGGCGGGTGTGAACTGCGAAATGTTCCTCGTCCTGGCTGCCGTCGCCGATCACGTACAACGGGTGGGCGTCGACGGCCGCCAGCGAGTGACTCAACTTGACGACCGCCACGTTGACGCGATCGCCGATGTGCGACTCCGATTCCCCCAGCGCCGCCACCCGCGACCGTGCCGGGCGATACGTCGTCGCGCGCTGACCGTCAGGCCGGAGGATTGCGTACGCGTACCGCACGTCGACGTTGACGAACTCGCCCGTCGCGGGATCGCGGGCGGGCGTGCGCGCCCGGTCGCCTTCGTCGAGCGCCCGCTGGAACGGCGGTACGGTCAAGAGTTGCTGGCGGGCGAACGACCAACAAGCATCTGTCGGCCGCCGATTCGGCCACAACCGAAGTGTCGGCGCGAACACGTCGACCAGTCCCAGGTCGTCGACCAGCGCCGACTCGACCCGCCGGAGCAGCCGACTCGTGCGCTCGTCGGCCGGTTCGAGCAGGATCACGCTCCCGTCCTCCGCGACCAACTCCACGAGGGGTTCGACGACCGCTGAGGGGTCCTCGAGCTCGCCTAACACGTTCGCTAGGAGGAGCAGGTCGTATGGGCCGTCGGGATCCGCCGTCTGGATCGTGCCCCGTTCGAGGCGCCAGCGGAAGTTCCGGTGGGTCGTGGTCAACACCCGATCGGCGATCTCCAGCGCCGGCCCGCTCGGTTCGATACCGAGATACTCGACGGGGACGTCCTCCCCGAGATAATCCGCGAGCCCCGCGGCGACACCCCCGACGCCGGGCCCGACCTCGAGGACCCGGTTACACGCCGAAAGCCTCCCCGCCCGGCCGAGCACGTCGAGCACGTACTGGATGCGGGCGTAGCCTCCGGGGAGATGATAGATCGCGTATCCGAGCGCAGCCTCGCGATCGTACGTGACCGGGTCCCCCTCGAAGTAGGCCGATTTGAACGTTCGAATCGCGTCGCGAAGCCGATCGCCGGACGTGCCCGCGTACCAATCCTCCCCGTAGGCATCGATCAGACAGTCTTCCACCACCGCGGTCAGTCGGTCGGGAAACGCGTGGATCCCGGCGAACTCGGGGTGGATCGGCCCTTCGTCGACGGGCACGAACGTGTGGTCGGGACGCTCGCGGATGCGTAGGTCCATCGCCCGGTCCCTGAGGACGTCCGTGACCGCGGATGGATGGATCTCCTCGGGAACGTACTGTACCAGCTCACCGGGATCGAGCGGACGAACGCCCCGTAGATACTGCGCGGCATCGATAATCGCCGCCGTCGGATCTTTCTCACTCATCGCCGGCACGATGCCGTCGGGTTGCCTCATGATACAGATCGGGAAAGTCCTCGACTGTCGCGTCCGCCACGCGGGCGGCCATGTCGGCGAGTTCCTCCGCGCCGGCGTACCGGTCTTGAATATGTGCGTAGACGTCAGGGTTCCCGCCTAGTACGTGGTCGAGGAGCTCCTCCATGCCCGCGGAAACGGGCGTGTGAAACCCGTCGTCGACGGGTTCGCCGGCGAGGGCATACGCGAGGACGGCGGCATGCACTTTGGCTTGGACGGTCTCCATCGCCCGGTCGTGCTCGGCCGGTGTCGTTTCGAACGGGGCGTAGCCGGCCCCCTCGAGGCGCTCGAGGAGCGCGGCCGTGATGCGGCCCGGGTTTTCCCAGACGACGGGGATGTTCCCGGGGGCGTTCTCCGGGGCGAATAGCGGATGGAGACTGACGCGCTCGCAGTGCTCGGCGTGCGCCCGCATCGCATCCAGCGGTTCGACCATGGACCCGCTCAGATCGATGAACGCGCGCTCGGCCACGGGCCCGTACTCCGCGATCGCCTCGGCCGTGGCATCCAGCGGCACCGCGGTAACGACGACCGTGAAGCTCACGACTTCGTCGGAGGAAAGTGCAACGACGTCGAGCGCTTCGGCGGCCTCACAGGCCACGACGTCGTCGGTATCGGTGACGGCGACGGTCATCCACCCGCTCGCGAATTCGGCGAACCACCGCCCCATCGCCCCGGCCCCGACGATGAGCAGGCGCATGGTCGCAGGTGTTCGCCGCCCCGCCGCAAAAACGGTTCGTTCGGCTTCAGCGAACGAACGACCGCCCGTACGCGTTGAGGTTGGTGTAGCCGTCCTCGGTCACGACGACGAGATCCTCGATGCGGATGCCGCCGACGCTCGGGTCGTACAGCCCCGGCTCGACGGAGAAGACCTGCCCCGGCCGCATCGGCTCGCCGTCGAGACTCACGCGAGGCCGTTCGTGCAGCGCGAGTCCGACCCCGTGCCCCGTCCCGTGGATGTATCCGGTTTCATTGTTCGGTTCGGTTCGATTGGTCGGGAGCCCGGCGGCCTCGTAGACCGCACAGGCCGCATCGTGGACCGCTTCGGTGGACGTGCCCGGTTCGATTGCTTCGAGTGCGGCATCCTGGGCCTCGACGGTCAACTCGTACCAGGAAGCCAGGCGGTCGGTAGGTTCGCCCACACAGAACGTCCGTGTCATGTCGCCGTGGTAGTGACTGTCGGCATCCCGGGGGAAGATGTCGATCACGATCGGCGCATCGGCGGGCAGGGGTCCACTCCCCCGGTCGTGCGGTTTGGCGGCATCGGCGCCGCCGGCCACGATGATGTCTTCGAGCAGGCAACCCGCCCGCAACAGCTCGATCCGGACCTCGGTTTTGACCCGTTCGCTCGTCAGCGGCTCCCCGTCCAAGACGAGGGTGCCGTCCCGGACCGTCGCATCGGCCAGCATCCCCTCGGCGTGGCGCATCGCTGACTCGGTCGCCTGTTGGACTTGGCGGATCTGGTCGATTTCCTCGGCGGTCTTGACGGCCCGGATCGCCTCGATGACCCCCTCCTCGTTCGGCGCGAGGGTGATACCGGCGTCCCGGAGTTCGTCCGCCGGGCCGACCGGAAATCGCGGCGGCACGGCGAGGGCAGCCACGTCATGGCGGTCGAGAAACGCCGCGATCACCGCCGGGTCGTGCACGGTCGGGGTGCCCTCGATCGAGGCGTCGTTCCGGGCGATATCCGCGGGACTCGCCACCGACGTCGCCCGGCTTTCCTCGCGTGCCAGCGCGCGTTCCAGCCCGCGGACCAGCAAGTGAATGTGGCCGTCGGCATACACGGAAACGAACGGGTCGGGCGCACCGAAGCCGGTGAGGTATCGCTGGTCCGGATCCGCGCCGGTGGCGTCGATGAGATAGCCATCCAAGCCACGGTCGTCCAGGAACGTATCCAACTCGGCGAGATCCGGCTCCATGACTCGCCCCGGCGGTGCCGGAGGATAGGTGTACCGACTTCGGTATGCTCAACACGCCTTACCCCGAGGCGACCACATGGACGCCCGGGTACGACCATCGGACGTGTCGGGGACGGTGCAGGCCCCACCCTCGAAAAGTTATACCCACCGAGCGATCCTGGCCGCGGGGATGGGTGAGGTCGCCACCATCGACTCGCCGCTCCGAAGTGCGGATACCCGGGCGACGATGCGGTCGGTGCGGGCCTTCGGTGGGCGGGTCGTCGAGGAGGAGCGGACGCTCGACGTCGTCGGTTTCGACGGTGATCCAGGGACGCCGGCCGACGTCATTGACTGCGCCAATAGCGGGACGACGATGCGGCTCGCCATTGGCGCCGCCGCCCTCGTCGACGGGACGACCGTCCTCACCGGCGACGATTCGTTGCGGGATCGGCCCCAGGGGCCCTTGCTTGAAGCCATCGACGACCTCGGTGGGCGGGCCTGGAGCTCGCGACGAAACGGCCAGGCGCCGGTGATCGTCGAGGGCCCCATCCAGGGGGGACGAGTTGGGATCACGGGTGAGGTGTCTTCACAGTTCATCACCTCCCTACTCATGGCCGGGGCGGCGACGCCCCAGGGGATCGAGATCGACCTCGAGACGCCGTTAAAATCGGCGCCCTACGTCGATATCACGATCGAAGTCCTCGAGGCGTTCGATATCGAAGCCGAAACGACGCCGGAGGGGTTCCGCGTCCCCGGCGGGCAGCGATATCGACGGGCCGACGCCTATGCCGTGCCCGGGGACTTTTCTTCAATTTCCTATCTGTTGGGCGCCGGTGCCATCGCGGGAGCGCCCGCGGTCGAGATTGACGGGGCCGTCCCTAGTGCCCAGGGGGACACGGCGATCGTCGACGTCGCCGAGCGGATGGGCGCCGAGCTTTCGTGGGATCGCGAAGCGGGCCGACTCGTCGTTCGCCAGTCGGACCTTGTGGGGATCACGGTCGACGTGAGCGACACGCCGGACCTTCTGCCGACCATCGCCGCGCTCGGCGCGGTGGCTGACGGCACGACGCGGATTACGAACTGCGAGCATGTCCGCTACAAGGAAACCGACCGCGTCTCGGCCATGGCCACCGAACTCGCCCGGCTGGGCGCAGAGGTCGAGGAGGAACGGGATACGCTGTCCGTTCACGGGGGCACGTCCGAGCTCGTGGGCGCGACGGTCGATGGCTACGACGACCACCGGATCATCATGGCGCTCACCCTGGTCGGACTGACCGCCGAGGGCGAGACGGTCGTGCGCGGGGCCGAACACGTCGACGTCTCGTTTCCGACGTTCTTCGAGACCCTCGAGCGTATGGGCGCGAACGTCAAACTGGACGGTAAGGGGTAACGGAGCGTGCTTTATATCACTCCGCGCGCCAGCCCTACGGCATGAACGGGAACAGTTTCGGGCGACTTTTCCAGGTCACCACCTACGGGGAGAGCCACGGGGCGGCCATGGGCGTCACGATCAGCGGCTGCCCCGCTGGCCTCGAACTGGCGGAGGCGGACATCCAGGCCGATCTCGACCGGCGGAAACCCGGCCAATCCATGATCACGACCAGCCGGGACGAACCCGATGCGGTGACGATCCACAGCGGCCTCCAGGACGGGTACACGACCGGCACGCCGCTGGGCATGGTGATCCAGAACAAGGACGCCAGATCGGGCAAGTACGAGCCGTTCATCACCGCCCCACGACCGAGCCATGGCGATTTCACGTATTCGGCCAAGTTCGGCACGCGCAACTGGGGCGGTGGCGGGCGGTCCTCGGCCCGGGAGACGGTCAACTGGGTGGCCGCGGGGGCGGTCGCGAAGAAGCTGCTCGCGCGTGAAGGGATTGAACTCAAGGCGCACGTCAACCAGATCGGGGACATCGAAGCCGGGGAGGTCTCGTTCGAGGAGATCCTGGCCCACAGCGAGGAAAACGATGTCCGATGTGCCGATCCGGACGCGGCCGATGCCATGCTCGAAGCGATCGAGGCGTACCAACGGGAGGGCGACTCGATCGGCGGCAGTATCTATTTTGAGGCCCGCGGCGTCCCCCGGGGACTCGGCGCTCCCCGATTCGACAGTGTGGAGGCACGGCTCGGGCGGGCGATGATGAGCGTGCCCGCCAGCACCGCCTTCGAGTTCGGCCTCGGTCGCGAGGCCCGCGCGTACACCGGCTCGGCGCGTAACGAAGACTGGACGACGGACGAGGACGGCGAGCTCGTCCCCGAAGGCAATGCGCACGGGGGGCTCCAGGGCGGGATCACGACAGGCCAGCCGATCTACGGGGAGGTCACGCTCCATGCGCCCACGTCGATCCCGAAGACCCAGCGTACCGTGGATTGGACGACCGGGGAGGAAAAGGAGGTGCAGGTCATCGGCCGGCACGACCCCGTGTTACCCCCGCGGGGGGTCCCGGTCGTGGAAGCGATGCTGGCACTGACACTCATCGATTTCATGCTCCTAGGTGGCCACATTACCCCGGATCGCGTCGACGGGCAGCTCGGGGAGTATCGGACTTCTTACCACCCGGAATCGCCGCGATAGCTCAGCCGAATTCTTCCTCGGTAATCCGCACCGGGACGGTCCCGTCGACGTCGCGGAGATCGTACGTCGGCGAGGCGTCGTCCGTGCGCTGAACGTACATGGGCTCGACCAGGCGGTTCTCCTCGACCCCGTAAATCTTCAGGAGGTCGCCCGTCTCGTCCGGGCTCCAATCCTGCTCGCGGATCCGCCGCGCGGTCCCGTCGGATAGCCATTCCCGTTCGCTGACGCTGGGATCCTGCAGGAGCACGTCCCGCATGTATCGGACGGCGTACCAGTTGAGGTCGTTGACCAGGGCGATGGCCGCCCCCAGGCTCACGGTCCGGACGGCGACCGTATTCTCCCACGGTTCCTCGAGGTCGTAGGACGCCAGTGCCGCCCGCGCGGTCTCGCTGGAGAGTAGCTCGTAGCGGAGCTGCACGTCCTCCGCCCCGAGGAAGCACACGCGGGTCATCCTCGCGGCCCCCTACGCCCGAGGACGTATCAGGCTTGGCGCTTCGTCGCCCGCGGCCCGTCGTCGATCGGATGGCGTTCGAGGATCACGCGCTCGGCGTTCGCGACGGCAGTTTCCACGTCTCGAGCGATTCTCGACGGTTCCTCGGCCGCCACGGTGGCGAGATCCCCGTCGGTTTCGGGATGCGATGGCGCGATCCTGTTACATCCGGCGTCGATGCTGGCTTCTTCCCACGTCCCCAGCTCCTTGGCACGGGCGATAATGTCCTGTTTGTCACTTGCCAGCAGTGGCCGGTGAATCGGGTACCGTGTCCGCGCGCCGGTGACCGCCAGGTTCGGGCCAGTCTGACTGGATTTCTGGCCGATCGCTTCCCCCGTTGCTAGCGCATCCGCGCCGACTCGATCCGCGATCCGCTCCGCACACGCGAACATGAACCGCCGCAACGAGAGCATGCGTGTGGCCTCCGTCCCGGCCACGAGCCGGTCGGCCGCCCGCTCGCCCGGCACCCGCACTAATTCCAGCCTGCCGGACGGGGCATACCGTGCCAGGCGGCGGACGCTCTCGTCGGCGCGGGCCACGTGATCCGCGCCGCCGTACTTTCCGAAATCGAAGTACATCGGCGTGAGTGTGCACCCCCGTCGCATCATCGCCCAGGCGGCCACCGGCGAATCGATCCCGCCGCTGATCAGGCTGATCACGGACCCTTGGGAGCCGTAGGGGAACCCGCCGGGGCCGGCCCGCTTCTCCCGGAACACGAAGGCCTCGTCTTCCCGGCATTCGACGTAGAACGTACGGTCGGGCTCGTCCAGATCGACGGTCGGGTCCTCCTCCTCCGCAATCGCCGACCAGACCGCCTCGCCCCCTTCCCGCTCGAGTTCCTGGCTCGTGAACGGATGGACATCCGCCTCGCCCGCTCGACGTGCCCGCACCGCAAAGCTACCGCCTTCGCCGGTGGATTCCCCGGCCAATGCCGCGAGCGCGTCCATGATCGCCGCTTTTTCGGCGGCGATCGAGCGCGCGGGACTCGCGCTGGCGACGCCCCCGGTGTCCGTGGCGACCTTCGTGGCCATCTCGAGGACATCCGGACGCGTCCTGATGAACAGCCGGCCGTGTTCTCCGGTCACTGTCCCGTCGATGCCCCGATCGGCGAGCATGCGATCGAGGTTGTTCCCCAGGAGCCGCTCCAGGCGGTGCTGGACTTGGTGACTTTTCACCCCGAGCTCGCTGTGACGCACGAGTACGGTGTCGGCCGATCGGGGAGCCATGGCCCGGAGTAGATGGGTCGGCTACTAGTGCGCTTCCATCGATTTCCCGCTATTCTTCGAGGACAAGTGCAAGGTACGAGCGGGTGACCTCCGGCGCGTCGGCGATCCCGAGTTGTTCGAGGACCGATTCGGTCGCCGCCGTTGCGGCGTCGATATCTTCCCCGTTCCGAGCCTCGATTTCGAGGAATTCGCCGAGCCCATCGACCGCGTCCAGACACACGTGCGCTGCCTCGGTCCGGTACCGCTCCCTGGTTTTCTCGACGATGTGGGCCGGCGAGAAATCCAACGCTTCGAAGATGCGGATCGCCGCCTCGACGTTGTCGATGGCAGTCTCGACCTCGCGACGGGTTTTCGCCGCCTCGTCGAGCCGGGGTCCTTTGTACGTGAGCCGATCGTCGGTCTCGGGGTTTCCGGCGACCGGTCGTTCGGCGCGTACCCGGAGGGCCTCGTCGGTCGCGGCGAAGGATCGCTGAGGGTGCGCGAAGTAGGTATCCCGCTGAGCCACGGTGCCGAGAAACTCCGCCGAGAGCGCGTCGAGGCGGTCGCGGATGTCCGTGTGGGACACCCGCATCTTCCGCTCGACTTCGTACATAGGGGCCCACGTGCCCGCGGGGCGATAAATGGCCTTCCTTGGGGCCGAGTCCGGGAAACGGTGTCCTTAAGAAGCGAACGCCACTCCTCACCGGTATGAGTGAAGAACCCGCGGAGACGGACGCGGCGGCCGAGGAGTCCGCCGACGAGCCCGAGGACGCGGCCCCCGCGGACGACGACGCGGAACCGGTAGCGGACGAGGAGGGTCGGGCGGAGGAAGGGGTGGAATCGGACGAGGCCGACGAGGACACGATCGGCGAGAACGATTTCGTCACCCTCGCCGTGACCGCGTACAGCAGCGAGAGCGAGGCCCTCGTGGATACCACCGACGAGGAGCTCGCCGAGGAAGAGGGCGTCGACACCGACGAACAAACCTTCGAACCCCGGACGATTCCGCTCGGCGCGGGCCACCTTTTCCCGAGCGTCGAGGAGGATATCGTCGGCCGGACGGCCGGGGAATCGGGGACGGTGGAGGTGCCCCCCGATGAGGCGTTCGGGGAATACGACCCCGACGAGGTCCGGACGGTGAGTGCGGACACGATTCCGGAAGACGATCGGTACCCCGGCGCCCACGTCGACATCGATGGCGAACACGGCCACGTCGAGACCATCATCGGGGGGCGGGCCCGTGTCGATTTCAACCATCCCCTCGCGGGGGAGGCCATCGAGTACGAATACGAGATCCTCGATCGGACCGACGATCGGCTCGAACAGGCCCAGAGCTTGTTGGGGTCAGTCGTCGATGCCGACCTCGAGATGTGGTTCGAAACCGAGGAGGAAGAGCGCGAAGTGCCCGTCGAGGACGCCGACGAGGACGTGGAGGAGCCTGAGACGGAGACCGAGACCGTCGAGATCGAGATCCTGTACATCGAGAGCGTGCCCCAGCTGACGCTCAACCAGCAGTGGATGTTTCAGAAACAACAGATCGCCCAGTCGATCATCGATCGCCTCGGCGTCGATCGGGTGATCATTCAGGAAACCCTCGAAGGGATGGGCGGCGGGCTCGGCGGCTTGGGGGCCATGGGCGGCGCCCTCGAGGACGCGGACATCGACCCCGAGGAAATCGCCGAGGCGGTCGACGAAGCCGCGGAAGTCGAGCCCGTCGAGTAGCTCAGGCGATATCCCGGCTGGTGTCGATCGACACCGAGTCACGCAGCTCGAGCTTGATCGGCTCGTCCATCGCCCGGCCGCCGCGGAACTTGGGGACGGCCAACCGGTTTTCGAGACTGTCGCCGGATATCCGGGTCTCGAGCCCGAAGATCACGTCCGCCACGTATTCCGTGATATCCCGTTGTTTCGGAATGGCGCGGCCCTCGATACAGTGCAGAAAGGCGATGCTTCCCGTGTTGATCATCTGCGTTTGCAGCCCATTCAGGAAGGCCGTATACCGGTTCGAGCCGAGCTCTTCTAACGTATCGATCGGGTCGATGATGAGGTTCGACCCTTCCGGGAGGGTCCGGACCATGTCCCTGACGTGATCGAGCGGAGCGTCCCCCGGCACGCCCTGGATGTTGGGCTGGCCGACCTCCGTGTTCGTACGTTCGAAGGCGTCGCGGATGGCTTCCGGCGACCGGCGGGTCGTCACATACAGCGTACGCCGGGCGTTCGTCATTTCATAGAGGATGAGTTCCGACTGACTCGCCGGCGAGGCCGTGAGCGCCACGATGCTTCCCTCGGGGATGCCGCCGTCGAGCATCCGGTCGAGGACGCCGATCCCCGTGGGGAGCATCTCCCGCATCGTCCGGGGATTGGTCCGGTCCCGCGTTTAAACGTTCCCCCGAAGTAACGAAAATCCAGCCCCGGTGGTGTAGGACGAACGCCGCCTCTGGCGCCATCCGCTCCTGTTTGGGCCGCAGGGCTGGTTGTCCCCTCGATCGGGGAAGTCGACGGTACGGTCGTCGATACCCGCGTCCAGGCCACACGGGTCCTCGCCGTGGCGCTCGCGTTCGCGGCCGGCGCGTGTCAGCGGTGTGCCTATAGATGACGAGGGCCGCAACATCTCATACTTGTGGAAGGGTGCGACCACGGGTTTCAAGACACCTCACCGACCCCATCGAAGTAGATGCGGCACCAGCACGTCATCACGGCTACGGCCCTCTCGCGGGAGGACATCGAATCCGTCCTCGACCGGGCCGCGGCGTTCGACGGGGATGACTCACCGCCCGGGGGATCCCACGCGGACGACGTCCTGGCGTTGCTGTTCTTCGAGCCGAGCACGCGGACCCGAATGAGCTTCGAAACCGCAATCAAGCGCCTCGGGGGCGACGCAATCGATCTCGGGGCCGTCGAGGGATCGAGCATCTCGAAGGGCGAAACCCTCGCCGACACCGTTCGGGTGATCGCCGGCTACGCCGACGGGATCGTCCTCCGGCATCCGAGCGAAGGCGCCGCCCAGATGGCCAGCGAGTTCGTCGACGTCCCGGTCATCAACGCCGGCGACGGCGCCGGTCACCATCCCACCCAGACCCTCCTGGACCTGTACACGATCCGCAAGCGGGTCGGGCTTGATGACATCTCGATCGGGATTATGGGCGATCTCAAGTACGGGCGGACGGTCCATTCGCTAGCGATCGCGCTCACACGGTTCGAGACTACCCAACATTTCATCAGTCCGAAGAGCCTGGCGCTGCCACCGGGCGTGCGGTACGACCTCCACCAAGCCGGCGCACGCGTTCAGGAGCACGCTTCGCTCGAGCAGGTCCTCCCGGAACTCGACGTCCTTTACATGACCCGCATCCAACGCGAGCGCTTCCCCGACGAACAGGAGTACCGGCAGGTCGCCGGGCAGTACGGCGTCGACCGCGAGACCCTCGAACGCGCGGACCCGGATCTCCGGATCATGCACCCGCTCCCGCGGGTCGACGAGATCGATCCGGCCGTCGACGACACGGCCCACGCGCTGTACTTCGAACAGGCACACAATGGCGTTCCCGTGCGGATGGCCCTCTTGGATCTCCTGCTATGAGCCCGAGCGACGACCACGAAATGCGAGTCAGCAAGATCGAGAACGGCACCGTGATCGATCACGTAACCGCCGGACAGGCGCTGAACGTGCTCGCGATCCTCGGCATCGACGGCACGCGGGGGGACACCGTCAGCGTCGGGATGCACGTGCCCTCCGATCGGCTCGGTCGGAAGGACATCGTGAAGATCGAGGGCCGGGAACTCACGCCCGCGGAGGTGGACGTGCTCTCGCTGATCGCCCCCGATGCAACGATCAACATCATTCGCGAGTACGAAGTCGTGGACAAACATCGCGTCGAACGGACCGAGGACGTCCAAGGCATCCTCTCGTGTCCGAACCCCGAGTGTATCACGAACGCCGACGAGCCGGTCATCACCGATTTCGAGGTCCTCGACGAGGGCGTCCGCTGTGCATACTGCGGGACGATCCTACGGGAGGATCTCGCCGCGTACATTCACGTCGATTGACGGCGGAACGAGGTGCTACCGGCCGAATCAGTCCGTTTTTACCGATCCCGCCGGAAGATGGGATATGGCGTTTGAGGAAGACGACGAGGTCGTGCTCAACGATCCGCATAGCGAACACGACGGCGAAGTCGGTCGGGTGACCCAGGTCATGGAAACCATGTTCGGCGACGAGACCTACACGGTCAGTTTCGAATCCGGACAGGAGACCGGTATTCCCGAGGACGCCCTCGAGGCAGCGGACGAGTAGGCGATGGCCGGCGTCCCGTTCCACTACCTCGATTTCCGGACGTTCGCCTACGAGACCGAGGAGGTGGAACGTGTCGAAGACGCGCTCCGGACGTTCCTCCCGCCGGATACCACCCTCGAGCGGGATGAGACCGCAGGCCACCACGGCGATCGGATCCTAATCCTGTCGACCCGCCTGGAGCTCGCGGACGACATCCGTTACGTCCTCGATCGCGTGACCGACGCGGAGGACTTCGACGCGGTCGTCACAGAACTCGCCGGCCGTGTCGACGAGGACTGTGCGTTTTTCGTCCGGTTCGACAAACAACGCGCGTTCCGTGAGGGGGCGATCGCCCTCGGCGCGGGCATCCAGTTTCGGGGAAAGGTCGAGGCATATCCGGCAACTCGCGAAGGGGCGATCGCGAACCTCCGCGAGTACTTCTTCGAGGATCAGTAACGGATCTCGAACCCATCGAGCCCGCGGGGTTCCTCGTAGCTGACTTCGATTTCATCGACGTCGGCCCGCGCGCTCCCCTCGTGACACCATTCGATCATCCGCTCAACCTCCGCTTCATCCCCTTCGAAGACGGCCTCGACGCGACCGTCCTGCAGGTTCTTGACCCAGCCATCTACGCCGACCTCCTGTGCGGTGTCGCGCGTGGTGGCGCGATAGTAAACCCCCTGCACGTGTCCGCTTACAAATATGTGTGCCCGTGTCGTTGGCATCGGTCGACGTTCGAAGGGTAGCTACAAAATCCATCGGCTGTTTACGCCGGGACCGACACTTCGTTCATCCGGAGGGCATGAAAGACATACGTCTGTGCATATCCCGCGTGTCTTCCCCCGAATGCCTCCCGGATCGCCCGGGAGGTATCCGCGTAACTGCCGCGTTCGCAATCGGGATAGGCCGATTCGATCGCTTGCCTGATCCACGTGTCCAACGGGACCGCTTGAAGGAAGTCGAGCGCGAACAGGAGGACACAGTCAGCGACCTTCTGCCCGACGCCGACAAACCTGGTCAGGGCCTCCCGCGCCTCCTCGTAGGACAGTGAACGGGCCGGCTCGGGCCGGTCCCCGTCAGCGACCATGCGGGCGGTGGCTTCGACGTACGGCGCCCGGTAGCCGAGCCCCAATTCACGTAACTCCGCCTCGGTAGCATCCGCGAGACGTGTCGGAGACGGAAACGCGTGAATCTCGCGCCCGTCGTGCTCGAATGTCCGCCCGTAGTGTTCCATGAGCCCCAGCTGCATGCGGTGAATCCGCTCGACGCGCATTTGGGCGGAGCAGATAAAGGAAATCAGGCACGGGAACGCCGGATCGGAGACCAGGCGCATGCCGCGGAACGTCTCGATGGACTGCGCCACGAGGGGGTCGTCGGGAAGGCTCCGGTAGATTGCCGGCAAATCGTCGTCCAGACGGAGGAGCCGGTGAAGCACCGGCACTGCATCGCCGTTCGAGCGCCAGTGGAGCTTCCCGTCAGCCTGGCGCACTTGCACCCAGGTGTCGCCGAAGGCCGTTTCGTACCAAGCGCCCGCGGGCCCTTGCCCGTAACCTTCCCCGTCGAGTCGACGCCAGAGGTAACTTTGCCCGCTCTCTAGCGTATGCACGAGATCGAGTCCGCCCGGGAGGCCATCGATATCGAGGGCCCCTGACTCCATGGGCCGGATTGCGAAGTAACTCATATCCGGGTTTCGGTCCGAACCCGACCGAACCTTGATACCAATGGCCCGCCTTGGGCCGCGATGAGCATGGATTGCCGAGTCGTCGTCGAGGCTGCGGTTCCCGTCTACGACGTGGAGACGCCGGATGAGGCGATCAAAATCGCGATCTCGAAGACCGGCGAGATGCTCAATCCGGACCTCAACTACGTCGAGATCAACATGGGCACCCGGACTTCGCCGGGCGGTGAGGAACTCGAGCCAGCCTTCATTGTCGCGGACGAGGCCCTGGTGGCTCTGGAGCTGGAGATGACGGTCTTCAACGTCGAGCAGGAAGAACACGCCGCGCGCATCGCGCGGAAGGAGATCGGCCAACGACTCCGCAATATCCCGCTCGAGGTGCTCGAAGTCGAGGTCCTCGAGGAGGACGAGGAGGACGAGGACGATGACTCGTCGGCCGACGGGGAGGACGGTGAGGACGAATCTGCCGTCGAATCCGAAGAGGACGAAGATCTCCTGCCGGACTTCGACGAACTAATCGAGTGACGCGTTAGTCGGCCGTCGGCGCGACCGCTTCCTTCGCGGCGGGCTCAAGTTCGTCCGTAATACAGTTCGCGAGCGCGAAGACTGCGGCCTTGTGATCCGTCTTGGATTTGTGGATCGACGTCGGTCGTACGCCCTGCTCGTTGTATTCCTGGAGCGAGAGCTCCCCACCCTGGTGTGTATAATGCTTGGACACTTCGGCAAGCAGACCATGGAGGTGAATGAGTTCCTGCTTTTTCATGGACAGCAGTTCGTTATAGGTGACCCCTTATATGCTTACTCTGATTCTCGTTAACACACTGCGACCGCCGGGGCCGGGGCGTCCGTGCCAGCATAGTCACTCACAAACGAAGCTCGGCTCGGGGAAGAAGGGTTATCGCTCCACTAACGGCCTCAGTTGGTCGCGCTGGCTGTTTGGGTGCCCAGGTCGTCGGTCGCGTCGAGGAGTTCCTTGTACCGGTTCCGGATGGTGACCTCGCTGATGTTCGCGACTTCGCTGACCTCCGCCTGCGTGACTTTCTGATTGGTCAGCAGGGCTGCGGCGTAGACCGCGGCCGCGGCGAGGCCGACCGGGCTTTTGCCGCTGTGGATGCCCCGCTGCTTGGCGTTCCGGAGGAGTTCCCGGGCCCGGTGCTCGGTCTCATCGGAGAGTTCGAGGTCCGAGATGAACCGCGGCACGTAACTCTCCGGATCCGCCGGCTTGACTTCGAGGTTGAGCTGCCGGACGATGTACCGGTAGGTCCGGGTCAGCTCCATGCGATCGATCCGGGAGACCGTCACGACTTCGTCGAGGCTCCGGGGAGTGCCGGCCTGCCGGGCGGCCGCGTACAGGGACGCGGTCGCAACACCCTCGATGGACCGGCCCGGGAGGAGGTCCTCGTTGAGGGCGCGCCGATAAATGACGCTGGCCGTCTCCCGGACGTTCTTGGGAAGACCGAGGGCCGAGGCCATCCGATCGATCTCGCCGAGTGCCTGCTTGAGGTTCCGTTCCTTGGAGTTACGGGTCCGGAATCGCTCGTTCCAGGTCCGGAGCCGTTGCATCTTCTGTCGCTGGCGGGAGTTCAGCGAACGGCCGTACGCGTCCTGGTTCTGCCAGCCGATGTTCGTGGAAAGCCCCTTGTCGTGCATCATCCGCGTCGTCGGGGCCCCGACGCGGCTCTTCGAGTCGCGTTCTCCGGGCTCAAAGGCCCGCCACTCCGGCCCACGATCGATCTCGTCGGCCTCCACGACGAGGCCGCACTCGGAACAAACCGTCTCCCCGTGTTCGGTATCCGTCTCGAGACGGCTCCCACACTCGGGGCAGTTCCACTCCTCGTCCTCGATCTCTTCCGTTTCGGCCGTTTCGGTTTCCTGTGCTCGTTCCTCGGTACGTTCTCGGACGTGTTCATCACTCATGATTGGGAATGCGGTGAACGAGGGTACACCGCCGCTCTCACGCCGGGAGCGCTCGTTCCTTACGATGGGTTAGACCGTAAAGGTTAAAAAGGTTTCGTTATTCCGGTTTGTGGCGGTGTGACACCCTATCGCCCTCATGCGGTTTTCAGAATCCGCGCACAACTCGTTTTTATCTACAATATGTCCGTTGTAAGGGTTTCGGGCGAAACGGTTATATGGGGAGCGTTCACACACCGCTCGGCGCCACCCCCTCGGGCTCGCCGTCCGTCTCGACAAAGCCGGCGCGAATCGCGGCATCTAGCCAGCCGTGTCCGTAGGAGTAGGCCGCCAGGGCATTGACGAAATCGTCCTCGGCCTGAAAGTGCCGACCGTCTGCGAGATACGCCTCGGCCATCTCCACGTGTGCCTCCGCGATTCCGCGCCGGGGCTCGTCCGACGTCATCGCGATCGAACTTTGCGCGAGGGCATCATCCAAGAGCGCTTCGTATCGGCGGGTCTTCTCGTGGAGGCGATCGGCCATCCTCCCCGGATATATTGTCGGTGAACGCAAAGTAATTACCTCCGCCGTCCCGAGTGTCAGCCATGACGGCCCAGCCCACGGTCGAGGTATATACGAAGCGAAACTGCGGTTATTGCGACCGTGCCAAGGAGCTTCTCGGGGAGAAGGGGGTCGAGTTCGAGGAGATCCGCGTCTCCGACGACCAGGATCTGTTCGAGGAAATGATCGACCGGAGCGGCGGCCAGAAAACCGCGCCGCAGATCTTCATCGACGATACGCACGTGGGTGGCTACGACGAGCTGTCCGCGCTCGACCGTGAGGGTGAGCTCGACGCGAGGCTCGGCTTGACGTCGGAGGACGTGCCGGATCACCGGCCCGTGTTTATCGCGGGGAGTGGGATCGCCGGGCTCACCGCGGCGATTTATGCCGGGCGCTCGAACAACGAGCCGCTCGTTCTCGAGGGCACCGAACCGGGTGGGCAGCTCACCCTGACCACCGACGTCGCGAATTATCCCGGGTTTCCCGAGGGGATCGGCGGTCCGGAGTTGCTCGAGCGGATGCGCGAACAGGCAGAGCGGTTCGGTGCCGAGATCCGCAACGGCGTCGTCGAAGATGTCGACGCGTCGGGGCGACCCTTCGAAGTCGAGCTCCGCAACGGCGAGCGGTATCTCGCGGATACGTTTATCGTGGCAAGCGGGGCGAGCGCCCGGACCCTGAGCATTCCGGGCGAGGACGAGCTGATGGGATACGGCGTGTCGACATGTGCTACGTGTGATGGGGCCTTCTTCCGCGACGAGGAGATGGTCGTGATCGGCGGCGGCGACGCGGCGATGGAGGAGGCCAATTTCCTGACGAAGTTCGCCTCCAAGGTCTATCTCGTCCACCGACGCGAAGGGTTCCGCGCCGAGGATTACTGGGTCGAGCGGATCAGGGAGCGCGAAGCCGAAGGTGAGGTCGAGATCCTCAAGAACACGGAAGCCGTCGAGATTCACGGGAGCCAGGAGGAGGGCGTCTCGCACGTGGAACTGGTCCGCCATCCCGAGGGCTATCCCTCGGAGAAACTGGACGACCCGGAGACCGAGCGCTTCGACCTGGGCGTGGGGGCCGTCTTCCTCGCGATCGGACACGTCCCCAACACCGCTTACCTGGCCGGCACGGGCGTCGAGCTCGACGAGGAGGGCTACATCGTGACCGAAGGCGGAAAGGGCGGCGGACAGACCGCCACGGGCGTGCCGGGGCTCTTCGGGGCCGGTGACGTCGTCGATTACCATTACCAACAGGCGATCACCGCCGGGGGGATGGGGTGCAAAGCCGCGATCGACGCCGACGCCTTCCTCGACGAACTCGATCGCGAGGAGGCCGAAGAATCCGCGCCGGCGGCCTTGGCCGAATCCGACGACTAACTCAGTCCAGCCAGTGAACCTCGTCGGCCCACGCTTCGAGTCGTTCAAGCGCCTGGCCCTGGCTGGCGGCGAGCGATTCCGTCAATCCTGCGGTATCGGTCTGGACGGTGAGCACTGCGTATCCGGGCGGGTCCAGGCCTTGTAGCAACCGCTCGATGTCCCCATCCGCTGCCAGAAAGGGCAGCGCCGCGTCGTTGACGAAGGCCGCCTCCGGGGCATCCGGGAGCCCATCGAGGATGGCCCCGGCGAGGCGAGCGTTTTCCCGTGCGATCCGGTGTTGATCGTCGTGGCCGAGGCCGGCATCCCGGGGCGAGCCGGTATCCACGATGGCGGTCCAGGCCCGGGGCGGGAGATCCATGCGTCGGTCGAGCCGAGGCGTGTCCGACGTGCCCCCGGGGGAGAAGTCGAGGACGACCGTCTCTGCGGAGCCGTGCGCGGCGACGAAATCCCGGAGGGCCGTCGCGAGTTCGGTCGCCAAGCCGGCGTCGGCTGAACCGGTAACCAGTGTTCGCCCCCTCCGCGCCCGGTCAGTCACGCTGTGCAGCCTCCATACCCTCGGCTCCGTGACATCGGTTCATGGTTGCGTTGATCCGGTGCCGTCGACGTCCCATGACAGTAACACGCCCCCGTCGAGTTGTCCGATATCCGTGAGGGTGAGATCGACGAACGCGTCCTGGTCAAATCCCGCACCGTCAGCAAGCGTCGGTGCCTCCCGGCCCCCGATGAGCAGCGGGCCGACGTACGTCATCAGCCGGTCGACGAGCCCGGCCGCGAACAACGAGAAGATGATCTCGCCGCCGCCCTCGACCAATACCGATTCGACTCCTCGCGCGGCCAGCCCGTCGAACGCCCGCCGTAGGTCCACGCGATCTTGGCCCGCCCGGATCAGTTCGGCGTGCGAGCGGAGCACGTCACGGCGCGCAGCCGGCGCCGTGTCACCGACGAGGACGAACGTTTTCGACTCGCCGTCCAGGACCGCAGCCTCAGGGGGCGTACGCCCGTTCGAATCGACCACGATCCGCGCCGGGTTGGGGGGTTTATCCCGTGCCTCACGCCGTGCCCGGCGGTCGGCGTCCTTGACGGTGAGGTGGGGATCGTCCGCGAGTACCGTGCCGATTCCCACGAGCACGGCATCCATCGAGGCCCGTAACGCGTCGACCCGTTCGAAATCCTCCGGGCCGCTGATCGGGATCTGTTCCCGATGCACGGACGAAAGCTTCCCATCCGCACTGATCGCCGCGTTGACCACCACCTCCATGGGCGAGACTCCCCCGCCGCCCATTTAAACCATAACCGGTCCCAAGCCCCGGCGGATGGAGCGCGAGTGTTTCACGGGCGAACGTGACCGGGCCGACGGGGATATCCAGGCGATCGCGCACCTCTCACCGGGGCGAGCGGACGTCACGGTCCGCGGGCGCGTCGCCCGGATCGGCCGTCGGCCCCTTCCGGACGGGCAGCTCGTGACCGAGGGGCATTTGCGCGATGATTCCGGCGAGATGCCTTTCATTGCCTGGGCCGGGTTCGCGCCTGGCGCGGGCGAGCACGTCCGAATCGCCGGCGCACGGACAGGCACGTGGCACGGGCGACTCCAGCTCGAGCTCGGCGAGGACACGACCGTGCGGCGGCTCGTGCCCGCCGATGCCGGTCCGGGGTCGGCCGCTCCCGTCGGCCTCCGGACACTCGCGGTGGGCGATCGGGCCGTCTCGACTACCGCGACCGTCGTGACGGCACGTGAACGCACGGTGGACTCACGAGGGCGATCGACCCGTGTGGTGCGGGGAACACTCGGGGACCGGGCGATCCGTTTGCCCTTCATCGACTGGACCGGTCGGGACCGGCTATCGGCGGGCTCGGCCGTCAGGGTCCACAACGGTTACGTGACAGCCCACCGGGGAATCCCCTCGATAAACCTCACGACACATTCGGAGGTCGAGACCCTCGAGACCGACCGGGAGCCACCGGCGACGTTACCCGGTCGATCGATCCGGACGGCGCTCGCCTACGGAAGCTCCCTCGATGTCGCCGTGCGGGGTGCCGTCACCCGGCTCCTCGACGGATCCGGATTGATCCACCGGTGTCCGGAGTGTGGCCACGCCCTCGCCGAGGACCGGTGCCGACGACATGGTCCAGTCGAGCCCACGGACGATCTCCGCACGAAGACCGTGCTTGATGACGGCCGCGGCACGTTGACACTGGTTCTGGGCACGGCGATCACGGCAAGTATCTATGGTGCTGGGGTCGAAGAGGCGCGCAAGGAGGCGACAGGAAGGATGGATGCACCCGTGGCCGACCGGATCGAACGGGCGATCGTCGGACGATCGTTCCAGGTCTGCGGCCGGCTCTGTCTCGACGAGGACGCTGCACGGCTGACCGCCGATCGATTCACGCCGGTGGCCAGGCGGCCCGAACGGCGAAGCCAACGGATGTTGGAGGAGCTGCACGCATGAGCACCGGTCCCGGTCGACGGGAGGTCGCCCACCGGATCTTTGCCTCGGAGTTCAGCGATGCGACTCACTCGTTTACTCGGGGCGACGAAGAGCGCGCCCCGAAGTACGTCGTCAGCCCGAGCGGCGCCCTGATGAACCGGGTGTTCGTGGTCGGCGTGCTCACCGAGGTGCAAGCGGTCAACGAGGAGACGGTCCGGGCGAGGATCGCCGACCCCACGGGCGTGTTTGTCGTATACGCCAGCCAATACCAACCGGATGCACGGGCGGCGTTGCAGGACCTCTCCCCGCCGGCGTTCGTCGCCGTAACTGGCAAAGCCAATACGTTCGCGCCCGACGGCGCCGAACGGACCTATACCTCCATCCGCCCGGAGGCCGTCGCGACGGTCGACGCGGGGACCCGGGATCACTGGATCGTGACGACCGCGGAACGCACCATCGAGCGCGTCGGCGGGGTCGCGCGTGTCCTGCGGAACGGCGACCGCGAAGACGAGAACGGGATCGCCCGGGCGCTCCGGGAGTACGATCCCGGACCGGCGTATCTGTCGGCACTGTACATCCAATGCCTGGAGGCGCTGGAGGTAGTAACCGGCGAGCGCGAGCGGGTCACGACCGAGCTCGATCTCGAGGCCGAGGGGCAACCGGAGTATGCCCTGGACGAACTCGTCGCGGCGGGTGACGCACTCGCCCCGACATCCCCACCTGACCCCACGACAGCCGCACCGCCGGCGGCCCCCGAGGACGAGGAGCCGAGCTCGCGGGCGCCACCCGAGGAGACAGTCGTGTCCGACGACGAACGCGAAGCGATCGAAAACGAGTTCGGCACGGAGTTCGCGACCGGCGACGAAGTCGATAGCCCGGCCGAGCCTGCGCCGGCGGAGGTCGAACCGGAGGCCGAAGCCCCGCCTGACGAGGCGGACGACGAAGACGGGGAGGCGCTCCCCGATCGGCTCGTGGAGCTACTGGAGGAACTCGATACCGGGGAAGGCGTCCCGCGAGAGGAGCTGATCGCGGCCGGGGCGGAACGGTTCGGATTGAGCGAGGAGGCGCTCCAGGAGGCCGTCCGGGAAGCGATGATGGACGGTCGCTGTTACGAACCCGCCGAGGACGTGCTTCGGCCGATTTAGTCGATGGTGACGATCGAGCCGGTGCCGTCGCGCCCGGCCGCCGTGATCGAGGACGAGACCCGAACCCTGGCGATCGCCGACTATCACGCCGGATTCGAGGCAGGGCTCCGCTATGAGGAGGGCGTCGAGCTGCAGAGCCGTGCGCCCGAACGGCGCGCCAGGCTTCACGAACTCATCGAGGAGACCGAACCGGACCGTTTGCTCATCCTCGGGGACGTGACCCATTCGATCGGGGAACCCGGCGGCGCGGAACGTGCCGAACTGGAGGTCCTGTTCGAGGAGCTGGCGATCCCGGCGATCATCGCGAAGGGCAATCACGACGGCATCCTCGAGGACGTGCTCGCGACCGATCCGGAGGTCTTCGGCGGCACGCACATTACGGCCGCCGCCGGGGAGCGGATCGGCTCCGTCGGGGTCGCGCACGGGCATACATGGCCGGGGGTGGACGTGCTCCGCGGCGAGTACCTCTGCATCGGGCACGAGCACCCGTGCGTCCGCCTGGCCGACGCGGTGGGTGGCACCCGGATCGAGCGGGTATGGATCCGTGGCCGGATCGATCCCGGCCCGTTCGAAGCCTTTCACGATGTGAGCTTCTCGGCGAGTTCGGAGCTGATCGTCTTTCCGGCATTCAACGAGCTCTGTGGCGGGACGTGGGTCAACGTGGCCGACCAGGAGTACCTCGCGCCGTTCCTCCCCGAGGGAATCGTCGACGGCGACGTGTACCTGCTGGACGGGACCTACCTCGGCACGCTTGGCGACCTTGAGACGTAAGGTTCGAAGGGATCAGCCCCATTTGTCGGCGCGTGGACGTCGTATACGAGGAGCGGGGCGAGGAACGCGTGATCCGGTATCGCCACGGGGACCGGACAGTCGAACTTGCGACGCCGCGACGGGGATACGGCATGGTTGTCGTCCGGACCTCGGCTGAGGTGGAGCTCGAACGGTATTACGGGCTCGATATGGCGATCGATCACGCCGCTGACGTGCTCCGGGTCGCCCGCGATGACCTACCGGTCCCGCCGGAGGCGGCCGATATGGGCATCTAGGGCGAGATCTCGAGCTCGTCGGTGAGAAGCTCGAAGAACGCCTCGGGTTGCTCGTAGTGTGGGATCGCCCGGGCCTGGTCAAGTACGACGAGCTTCGTCGCGCCCCGGTCGGCGATCTCCCGGGCGGTCTGCAACGGGGGATGGCGCGCGGCGCGTCCCCAGATGAGCGTCGCCGGCATGTCCGTGTCGGCGAGTGCCGGGCCGATCTCCCGGGCGGCGGACAATGCCCCGGCGTACAACGCGCCCGGTGCGAACCGCGCGCCCGGCTGGTGGGCCGTCTCCCAATAATACGATCGATCGTCCGGCGAGACGGCCTCGGGATCGTAGACGAGATGCCGGCGGAGGAAGCGTGCGATCGCCGGCCGCGACGACAGCGCATTGAACGTCGCCTCGCCGATCAGCGGGCTGCGGACGAGCCCGCCGAACGCCCGCGCATTCCGGCGCCCAGCCCCGGGCGTCGGGCACACAAGCAGGAGTCGCGAGAGGCTGGCTGACTCGGTCGCGGCGGTGAGATAGGCACCGCCCAGCCCGCTTCCCAGCCCGATCGGGTCGTCGGTCACGTCGTTGATGAATTCCTCGAGGAACGCTTGGTAGAGCGTCCCCGAGTATCGAAGGGCCGGCCGTTCGGTCCGTCCGAATCCCGGGAGATCCGGCGCGAGCACGTGATACTCATCCGTCAGCCTGTCGAACACCCGCCGGAATTCCCGGCTCGTGGCCACGCGGTGGATGTCGTGGACGAGCAGGAGATCCGACGACTCCGGGTCACCGCCCTCCGTATACGAGACGTCGAGACCTCGCCAGCGGAACGTGCCGGTCTCGTGTCCGAGGGGGGGCCCGAGCGGCTCGGCCCGGCGACTTAACAGACGGTTCCCGACGGCGGCAGCCCCGACCGCCCCTGCGGCCGAGAGAAGGAGATTCCTGGCCCTCATGTGTACCCATCCCAGGTCCGCCAGCGGTTTCACTGTGTCTATCGGGGGGTTGACCGGTCCGCTGGCGGATCGAAAGGTCCTACCCCATTGCATGAAAGCGGGAGGCATGGGCGTGGCGGGACGGGATGGACGGTTCCGTGGACGACCACGCGCAGTAGCGGGCGGGCTGACGCTTCTGGCGTACGCGGCCGTCATCGCGACCTTCGCGGGGATCCTTCCCTATCCATCGATCAGTCGACCGACCTCGACACTCCTCTCGCATGCGACCGCGGTCGTGAACGCGATGACGGTGGCCTGTCTCCTGGCGGGATGGTACTGGATCAGACGCGGCGCCGTCCGGCGTCACCGGTTGGCGATGTCGGCGGCGATCGTACTGATCCTGGCGTTCCTCGCGATGTACCTCCTGCGCATCGGCGGGGGCGGGACGAAAACCTTCGTCGGGCCCGACGGGGTGCGGGTTGCCTACCTGGCGATGCTCGCCGTCCACATCCTGCTTTCGATCGTCGCGGTGCCCTTGGTCATCTCCGCGTTCGTGCTCGGCGTGACCCAGAGTATCCCCGAGATCAAGCAGTCTGCACACGCGCGGATCGGGCGTATGGCCGCCGGGGTGTGGATCGTCAGCCTCCTCCTCGGCCTAATTACCTACCTGCTCCTCGAGCACGTGTACGCGTCGACGTGGTGATCAGTCCGTCGTCGGGATGAGGGCTGCGCCGATCGTCAGGAAGTGGGCTGCAAGGAGCGTGAGCAGGGCTAGTTCGCCCGCCCACGCCCCGCCGGTGAGGGTCCCGCGGACGCCCCGGCTGAATGGGGTCAGGGGCATGACGTCCACGACCGGACCGAACCATCCGGGGAGCATCTCCCGGGGAACGAACGTCTCCGCGAGCAGTAACATCGGAAGCGCGATGGTGTTCGACGCGGCGATGACGCCGTCCTGGGTCCGCGCGAGTCGGCCGAGCGCCGCCCCGAGGCCGCAGAACATCACCACTCCAACGACGAGGAAGGCCAGCAATGGGACCGTGGGCACGACGGTGACGCCGGCGAGCCCCCACAACGCGATGACTATCAGGGCACTGGCTACGAGGACGAGTACCACGTTGACGGCGGCATGGGCGAGCAACCAGCCGCGCTTGGTCAACGGCGTGGTTGCGAGCTTCTCGAAGCGATTGTGATCGCGGTGCCGGGTGACCTCGGCACCCATCCGTGAAAGGGGGGTGAACATCACCACGACAGCGAGATACCCCGGGACGTAGTAGTCCGCCGGCTCGCCGAACAACCCGGTCTCGGTGCGAACGAGTGCCCCGAAGATCACGACGAGGAGCAGAGGAAACACGAACGTGAAGACCACCGCGGTGCGCCGTCGGACGAACGTCCGCCAAGCCACACGGGCCTCGGCGAGAATGGCCCCGTTCATGCCGGCCCCTCCCCCTCGGTGAGATTCAGATACACGTCCTCGAGCGTCGGTTCCTCCCAGACGAATCGTCGATACCCGATGTCCAACGTCTCCAGACGTTCGAGGACCTCGGGGACTTCATGTGGATCTACGGCGGGAAAGACGAGCTCCCCATCCCGGCGCTCGACGGGCCTCGAGATTGCGGACAGATCGTCGAGGCGGCCGTCCGGTTCGACCACAAACTGATGGGACGACGCATGGTGGGCCACCAATTCCTGGGGCTCCCCGACGGCAACTAACCGGCCATCCTCGAGAAGCCCCACGCGGTCGGCGAGTTGTTCGGCCTGCACCATATCGTGGGTGGTCAGGACCACCGCCCGGTCACTTGCCCGGAGCTCGCGAAGCAACGCCCAGACCCGGCGACGCCCGCGCGGATCGATCCCCGTGGTGGGCTCGTCGAGGATGAGGAGATCCGGGTCATTGACCAGGGCAGTGCCGACACAGATCCGTCTGCGCTGACCGCCCGAAAGCCGTTCGAACCAGCGATCCGCGCCGTCGTGGATCCCGACATCCCGGAGTACTGCCTCGGGCGATCGGCTCTCCGCGTACAGCCCCGCGTAATACGAGAGGATCTCCTGCCCGGTTAGGCGACCGGGAGGCGCGAATGCCTGGGGCAGCAACCCGATGCGCGATCGTCGCACGTCCTGCGGCGGGGCACCGAACAGCCGGATCCGTCCGGCGTCGGGGCGGATCGTGCCGGTGATCGTCCGCACGAGCGTGGTCTTGCCGGCCCCGTTCGGCCCAATGAGCACGAAAATTTCGCCGGGTTCGATCGTGAGCTCGACCCCCTGCACGGCCGTGACGTCACCGTAGGCATGCGAGATCCCGACGGCCTCGACGACGGGGTCCATAACGCCACGAGTCAGCGGTCCGGAGGTAAGGATTCGGATTTTCCCGACGCATGTTAGGATAATTCGGCTATCCCCTTTTATGCGAAAGCGCCGTGAGAACGGTTGTGTCCGATGACTGGGCGGCTCGACTCGCGACCGGCGAGCGCGCCGCAGACCGGCTGGCCGGGATCGTCGACGAGCGAACGGTCACCGTGAATACCGACGTCGACGAAGACTCGTTTTTCCGGTCGGTCGACGGCACGACCACGATCGCGAACCGCTACGATCTCGAGAAGGCAGTCCCCCCCGAACACAAACCCCATTTTCGGGAGATCGAGCGCTATTGGGTCAACAAGCCGTATGCCTTCGTCTGTATTTTCCGGTCCGAGAAGGAAAACGAGACCAAGTACTACGTCGTCGAACCCCATCAAACGGAACTGGAGGAGGAGCTGTTCCAGTTCCTCACCGAAAAGCTCCGGACGTCGATCAAGTACTCCGAAGAGCTCATTGGTGAGGAAGACGCCGCCGATCGTCGGGAGGTCATCGAACGGGAAACCTACGCACTATTGGAACGATACGACATCTACGATCGTCCGCCGGGACCGGACGCGGACGGTGGCGCCCGATTCGGGGTGGTCGGACGGCTCCGCGGGCTGTTCGCCGACGAGCCCGATGCCTCGGAGAACATCGAGGGCATCGAGGCCCGGCCCGAACCGGCCGTGCTGGAGGAGGACGCGAATACCCTCACTGCGTATCAAGTCGAGAAACTGCTCTATCGCCTACGCCGTGACTTCCTGGGGTACGAACGGATCGACGGGATCAAGCACGACATCAACGTCGAGGATATCTCATGTGATGGCTACAACAGTCCCGTCTTCGTCTACCACTCGAGCTACGAGCAGATCATCACGAACGTCATCCATGGGGAGGAACGCCTCGACGACTTCGTCGTGAAGCTGGCCCAGCGGTCGGGCAAGGGGATCTCGAAACGCCAGCCGCAGGTCGACGCGACGCTCCCGGACGGATCGAGGGCACAGCTGACCCTCGGACGGGAGGTCTCCGATCACGGGACCAACTACACGATCAGGCAGTTCAACGACGTCCCGTTCACGCCGATCGACCTGATCAACTGGCGGACCTTTTCCCTCGAGGAGATGGCGTTCCTGTGGCTCTGCATCGAGAACCAGAAATCGCTCCTCTTCGCCGGCGGGACCGCCTCCGGCAAGACGACGTCGTTGAACGCCGTCTCCCTGTTCATTCCGAGCAATTCGAAAATCGTCTCGATCGAGGACACCCGCGAAGTCGAACTTCCCCAGCGCAACTGGATCGCGAGCGTCACGCGTCCGTCGTTTTCCGACGACGCCAAGGGCGAAGTCGACGAGTTCGATCTCCTGGAGGCCGCACTGCGCCAGCGTCCGGAGTACATCGTGATGGGCGAGATCCGGGGGGAGGAAGGGCGGACGCTGTTCCAGGTGATGTCGACCGGGCACACGACGTATACGACCTTCCACGCGGACAGTGTGGGCGAGGTGCTCAAGCGGTTCACCACGGACCCGATCAACGTCTCGAAGACGATGTTTACGGCCTTGGACCTCGTGTCGATCCAGACGTCGACCCGAGTGCGGGGACGGAAAGTCCGGCGCAACAAATCGATCACCGAAATCAATCACTACGACACGGAAAACGACGAGATCAACGTCCAGGACATCTATCAGTGGCAGGCCGAGTCGGACGAGTTCATGCGGATGGGGAATTCGAGCACGCTCGACGAGATCCTCTTCGACCGCGGCTGGGACCGCGAACGACTCGATCGCGAGCTCTTCAAGCGCGAGGTCGTGCTGGCGTATCTCATCGCGAACGATCTCAACGAGTACCGACAAGTCGCCGCGACCCTCCAGGCGTTCATCACGGATCCGGAGACCATCTTCGGATTGATCGCGACCGACCGCCTTGAGGAAAGCCTCGAGGACCTCCGGGAGATGGAAAGCGTCCTCATCGACGTGGACCCGGACAAGGAAGAACTCGTTCCGCGACCCGACCCGGACGAGGAGATGCGGGCGCACACCGAGTCCATCCTCGAGGACGCGCGGGAGAAACTCTTCCCGGACTATGTCGGCGCGGACGCCCCGGAGTTCCCCCAAGGCTTCGTGGAAGCCGCGGAGGATGTGACCGCGGAACCTGGCGCGGGCGAGGACCTCGTGTCCGCGGAGGATGCCGAGAGCGCGGACGACGACGAAGCGGACGACGCTCCCAGCGAGGAGGACTGGGAGATTCCGGAGATGGACGAGGAGGCCGAGGGCCTCGCCGCGACGTGGGGCGGGGAGTTTGATGACGAACGCCGTGTCGTCGGTGATGGGCACGGGCCACAAGACGTCCCGGACGATGATGAGGAATCCACGCCGAGCGGTGAGCAGGCCGAGGAAGCACATCCCGATGACGAGGCTTCCGATTCGTTCGCGTGGAACGAGGACGGGGAGGAGTGAGACGTGGCCGACGAGGGGGTCGGCGCCGAGAGCCGATTGGGCGACAGTTTCTATCCACTCTTCCGGCTACTCTTCGACGAGGACGGGGATTTCGTCGGCGGAATCAAGCAGAAGCTCGCCGCGGCACGGATGTCCCAGAACCCCGAACTGTACATCTCCAAGGCGCTCGCGGTCGGGGTACTGACGGGCGGCGTGCTCTGGTTGGTCGGGGTGCTCGTCGGCTGGGGGCTGTTTGCGACCGGGCTCGTCGAGGTTGGGACCCTCCTCGGCGTCCCGGTGTCCTCGGAACGGGTGCTCGCAGTGATCGAGCGGGCGCGGGTGCCCTTCCTCGTCGTGATGACCGGCGTCGTCCTCGGCTCGATCGGGTTCGTCGGGGGCATGGGTACGCTCCTGGCGATCCCCTACGTGCGCGCGAATCAGCGGCGTCGGGAGATCAACATGCTCCTCCCGGACGGGATCGCGTTCATGTACGCCCTCTCGGTCGGGGGGCTCAACCAGATCGAGATCCTCGAAACGATGGCCAAAGCCGACGACACGTACGGAGAGGTCTCCCAGGAGTTCCAGACGATCGTCCGTGAGACGACCTACTTCGATACCGACTACCGGACGGCGATCCGGAATCAGGCCTTCGTGACCCCGAGCGACGAGCTTTCGCAGTTCCTCACGGACATGCTCTCCATCCTCAACAGCGGCGGGAATCTCAGCCGGTTTCTCGAGGACAAGAAGGACAAGCATATGCGGACCGCCAAGCAGGAACAGGAGGTCTCGCTGGATACTCTCGAGCTGTTCGGCGAGATGTATATGACGCTCTCGCTGTTCCCGCTGTTGTTGATCATCATTCTGGTGATCATGAGCATGCTCGGAGAGGCGTCGAACATCATGCTGTACGTCACCGTCTACGCGCTGATCCCGCTGATCGGCGTCGGATTTCTCGTGATGATCTCGACGGTCAAGCAGGACGAGCCCGGCGACGGGTACCTTCGCGCGCCCCGCGACGAGGCGCTCGCCGACGGCGGCGCCACACTCTCGGCGGGGCCGGTCGATCGGTTTACCGGCGAGTTCAACGTCTTCAATCGGATCCGCCGACGGGAGCTCCTGTACCGGTTCGGTCGGTTCCTCCGACGTCCACACCTCCACTTCCGGGCACACCCCCTCCACTCGATCGCGGTGACCGGCCCCATCGCCGTGGCGCTTCTCGGGGGTGCGCTCACGACGGGCGTCGTCTCCTTATCCGTGGGTGCGTTCGTCGCGCGACCGGTGCTTGCGACGTTCGTCTGGGTCTATGTCCCGCTCTACGTGATCGGTATTCCGGTGGCGATCTTTTACGAGTGGAACGTCCGGTCGCGATACGCCATCATCGGCAACCTCTCGGATAACCTTCGCAAGCTCTCGAGCGCAAACGATACGGGGCAGACCCTGCTCGAGTCCGTCGAAACCGTCGCACGGACCTCGCAGGGCAAGCTGGCCGACGAGTTCGGCGCGATGCGGGCGAAGGTGGATTACGGGACCAGCCTGGGCGATGCGCTCATCGAGTTCAACAACAAGTATCACATCCCCCGGCTCGCCCGAACGGTCAAGCTCATCGGGAAGGCCCAGGAGGCCTCGAGCCAGATCTCCGACGTCCTCACGACGGCAGCACAGTCCTCGGAAAACCAGGATGATATTGACCGGGAACGGCGATCCCGGACCCTCATGCAGGTTGCGATCATCATCATGACCTACTTTACCCTGCTCGGCGTGATGGCGGTCCTGAAGGTCCAGTTTCTCGAGGTGCTCGGCGAGATGGGTGAGGCGGACGCGGGCGGGGGCGGCATTTCCTTCGGCGGCGGCCTCGATATCGACTTCCTCTCGATGATGTTCTTCCACGCAGTGACGATGCAGGCGGTCCTCTCGGGCCTGATCTCCGGCTATATGCGAGACGCGCGGCTCATCAGCGGGATGAAATACGTCCTCATCCTCGCGACCGTCGCGCTGGGCGTTTGGATCCTGGTGGGCTAAGGATGCGAGGGGCGCGCGCACAGACATCGATCGACTTCGTCGTGGCGGCCGGGGTCTTCCTCGTCGCCATCGCGTTCGTGCTCGGGTTCGTACTCTCGATGTTCGCACCGTTCTTCGGCATGGGTGCCACGCACGCGCTGATCGGCGATCGGACCGCCGCCTATCTGGCGGAGAACGCCCTCGTCGATGGCGGAAACGCGTCGCCGGTGTTAGCGCCGGCGGCGGTGGATGACTTCTTCGATGATTGTCACGATGCATCCGATCAGGGGGACTGGCTCGAGGATGCGGTCGCCGTCGATTCAGACCGGCTCAATGTCAGCCTCGAGGACGCCGAGGGCGTGCCCGGCGAGACCACGACCGGGAACGCCACGGTCTGTGGCCCCGTCCCCGACGGTTCCGAAACAGTGTCAAACCGGATCGTGAGTGTAAACGGGACCCAGCACACCTTACGGGTGGTGGTGTGGTGATGGACCGAGGACAGATCCACACGCTCGAGGCGTTCATCGGGGTGTTGCTGCTCGTCGGCGCGTTGCTGTTCGCGAGTCAGGCCACAGCGGTCACGCCCCTTTCCGCGAGTACCTCGAACCAACACATCGAGAACCAGCAACAACGGATGGCCCAGGACCTGCTCGCCATCACCGCCGCGAACGATTCCCTGCGGGCGGGGATGACATACTGGAACGTCTCGGGGAACGCCACGCCCCATTTCGCGGAAACGGATCCGAACCGGTCGGTCTACAGTACCCTTGACGGCACGGACCATCCCCTCCGGGAACCGTTCACGCAAGCCCTCCAGAGCGGCGTCCACGCCTACAATATCGATCTCCGGTATCTCGACGGGACGGGACGATTCCGGACCGAGCCCATGGTGCGTATGGGGACGCCGAGCGACAACGCGGTGACGGCGACGCGTTCGATCATCCTGTTCGAGAACGACACGATTCGGAACCCGGCAGGCGAGAACGCGACCCTCGTCTCCCTTGGGTCCGAGGAGTTCTGGGCGCCGAACGTCGAGGCGGACAGTCAGCTGTACAACGTGGTGGAGGTGCGCGTGACCGTATGGCGGATGTGAGGGAATCGGGCGGCGATCGCGCCCAACTCATCCTGGTCTCCGCGCTCACCATCGCCGTCACGTTACTCGTGCTGGTCGTGTTGCTCAATACTACCATCTACACCGAGAACGTGGCCACACGGGGGATCGACTCGGAAGTACGGCATGCCGCTCAGTTCCAGGCAATCGTAGAGGACGGAGTGGCGGATATCGCACGTGCCGAAGAGGACGACGACTGGGACGCGCTCGAGGCCAATGTCACCACCGCCCTGGACGTGCTGATGGCGCAGCAGCGGAACGTCTCCCTCGAGCGAGGCCATCTCGCCTCCGGGGAACTGACGGACCTCGTCCCGGGGATCCACGTCACCGACGATGCCGTCTCGGGCAACGACACGACAGTCGTCACGAACGTCACGTCCGGTGACCGGTTCAACGTCTCCATCCAGAACGCCAGCGCCTGGGACGCGGACGACCGCATCGCCGTCGATATCAACGGTTCGACCGTGGTGGTAAACGGTACCGAAAACGGGACGAGCGTGCTGGATGGCAACGGCACGGAGATTTGCGGATCCTCGGTGCTCGATGGGAACGCGACGCTCTGGTTCGTCCGGGGGGAGATCGTCAGCGGGAACGACACCAGCACCTGTCTTGACGGGGTCTGGGACGAGCGTACCGCGGGGAACGGCACGGCCGATGTGAGCCTGAACGTCAGCAGCTCGCTTACCCCAGCGGTTGATTTCCGGGGCGCGGTGGAGGACAATGCAAGTACCCACCTCGCCGAGGAGACGTGGTTCGTCCACCACCTCACGGTCGCCATCGAGTATCGAAGTGCGGACCTGACCTACGCGACCGACCTGGAAGTCGGCGCCGAGGGGGAGGCATGACGGACCGCGCCGTCTCGGTCACCCTTGATTACATCATTCTGCTGATGATCGCGACCGTGCTCTTGGCCGGGGTGGTCACGGTCTCGGCGACGCTGATCGACGATCAAGTTGATCGCGGCATGGATGGAGAACTGCGCGCGACCGGCGAAACCCTCGCGGCGGATATCCAGGATGTCGAACGGCTGGTGAACACGACGAACGTGTCAAGCATGGACCTCAAACTCGAATCGACCCTCCCACGCCTCGCCAGCGGGGAAAGCTACACCATCACCGTCACTGAGGGTGGGGAGGCGCTCCGGCTCGAGGCAACGGAACGTGATCTCTCCGTGCGCACGCCCGTGGCATCCGATCGACTCGTGGCGACCGACGGGTCGCTGCGTGGCGGGCCGGTCCGGATCGTCGTCACCGACGGGTCGATCGAGGTGGTCGAGGCATGAGCGACGATCGCGCGGTCAGCGAGGTACTGGGCTACGTCCTGATCATCTCCCTCGTGACCGTGGTGATCGTCATCGTGATGACGACGGGATTCAACGGGCTTGAGGCCTCCCAACGCGGGGAACAGATCAAGAACATGGAACGGGGGTTTGACGTCCTCGCACACAACGTCGAGGAGGTGACCACGCGGGGGGCCCCGAGCCGAGGCACCGAGCTCCGACTCGTCGACGGGGAACTTCGGTACGGGGACCCGGTGACGTTCGATGTGACGATCAATGGCACCCTCATCGAAAACCGGTCGGTGGGGGCTCAGCCACTGGTGTACGATAGCGGGAGCGACACGCGGATCATCTACGAGGGCGGGGCTGTGATTCGGATGGACGGGGAGCACGGCACGATGCTCCGTGAGCCGAACTTCCTCATCGCGGAGGACGCCATCCTCGTCGATGCGATCCGCACCCGGCCGTTAAGCGGGTCACGGACCTCCTTTGACCGAACGGGGACTGTGCTCCTTCGGGGCGAGTTCCTGGGATCCGACGGGGTGAACACGACGATATCTGACGACGAGACGCTGGAAATTTCCGTCGAATCCCCCAACGTGGACGCCTGGGAGTCGTACTTCGAGGACTTCCAGCTCGGGGAAGTCAGCCGAAATGGGAACACGACGACGCTCCGTATCCAAGGCTCCGCCATCGAGGACGGTACCGAGGTTTATTTCCGGCGAACACGCACCCGATTTTCGCTCCTGGATTAACTCAATCGAGCGTGATGGCGACTTCGTTTCGCGTGATATGGAGATACCGCAGTTCGTCGTCCACCTGAACGAAATCCGAAATATCAAAGTCCTCCAGCGAGGCTTCGAAATCGTATTCAGCCGCGTTCCCGCGTGACGCGTCGAAACTGTCGGCGATGATCGAGCCTTGGAAATCGACGTTCCCGCCGAAGTCAACGTCTGTGTTCGGGGCGTACACGACCCCGCGCATGTTGAAATTACCGGAATCCCGGATTTCGTCGACCTCGGAGTGGACGAAGATCACGAACTGTTCCCCGTCGCCCTCGGTATTGAGATCGGCTGGCCCGAACGAGACCGAGTTTTTCACGTGGAAGTACGTCTTGTTTCCTCCGGTGATTGAGACGGTCTCGCCCGAAAAATCGATCCCGTCGGGGATCACGACGTCGATATCACCTTGACTCGTGTCGAAGGTGAGCTCCCCGT
>CAZAYR010000004.1:33561-46961 GCA_964489365.1 uncultured Salinarchaeum sp. | reverse complement strand
CGAGCGGCCCACCTGCCCGCCTCCGACGATGATTACGCGCATGGGTATCACGTCCAGGTATTGTGCGATGTACCGCGCCAATCCACCCTGCACGAGGGCGGTGACGAAAATCACGAGAAAGACCGTCCCCAGCAACAGGTCGGCCTGCTGGACGAGGACCGGATTCCCCAGCTCCGTCCCCGCCGTTCGCAGTTCGACGGCGAACAGGGTGGCCACCGAAGCGGGGATGATCCCGCGGGGGCCGATCGCACTGATAAACAGCCGCTCGGGGACGGTGAACCGATCCCCGATCGTCGAAACGAACACGAGCAGGGGCCGGATCACGACCGCCACGGCGACGACCACACCCACGCCGGCAAGGCCCACGTCGAAGATGGCGTCGGGCGGAAGTTGCGCGGCGAGCGCGATGAAGACGAACGAGAGCACCAGCAGGGTGATGTCGCCCTTGAAATCCGTGATCTCCTGCTTGTACGGGATCTCGAGGTTCCCCAGTACCACGCCGGCCGTGGCGACCGCGGCGATCCCGGCCTCGCTCGCGAGCTGGTTGGCGCCGGCGTACGCGACGAGCGCCCCGGCGAGCACGAGCAGTCTGGCGTTCCGTGGCGCCGCCCCCGGCGAGAGATCGACGTACCGTAACAGGTAGTACAGCAGGAAAGCGACGAGGATGCCCACGAGCAGCCCCTCGCCCAGCCGGATCGCGAATCCCTGCACCAGGCCCTCGGCCTGGACCGTCGGGTTGACCGCCTCGAAGAGCACCACCGCCGTGATCGCGGCCGTGACGTCGTTGACGATCCCCTCGGTTTCCAGCACGGCGGCGACGCGATCCCGGACCGGCACGACATCGAGGATGGGGGTGATGACCGTCGGCCCCGTCGCGACGAGCAACGCGCCGATCACGAAGGACAGCTCCCAGGGGAGGCCCTCGAGATAGCGGACCGCCACCGCCGTCCCGACCAGGGCGATGGCCGCGCCGACGGTCACGAGCCGCACCGCGGCACGGGGCGCCTCCCGGATCCGGTCGAACTCGAGGTGAAAGGCCCCTTCGAAGACGATGATCGCGACGGCCAGCCCGACGATCGCTGGCAGCGCCGTCCCGAAGGTGTCGCTCGTGACCAGCCCGAGGCCGGGGCGACCGATGATCACGCCGACGAACAGGAAGAAGATGATGCTCGGCACCTGCAACCGCGCCGCGAGGAGCTGGGCGAGCACTCCTAATCCGATGATGCCAGCGACCAGCGGGATCAGGAATTGCTCGGCCACAGTTCTCCCTGCGCGGGTGGGCCGAGGCGGCGTTGCTTGAAAAAGGGGACGGTGGGGTCCGGGGCGAGCAGCTCCCCGGACGGGGCCAGGACCCAAGCTTGGCCGGCAGGCGGAGGCAGAGTTAACTCCCGCGTCCGCGCAAGCCAGGGGTAATGGCGCTCGTCCGTCCCCGCGTGGCCGCGACCGTCCCGATCGCGAACGTCGCGATTCCTACGGCGCTGATCGTCCTCGTATTGCTTGCTGGCGGTCTCGTGATCGGTGCCGTGGTACTCGCAGTCATCTATCTCGTCCGGCGTCGCGAGCCGTGAGCGGTCCGGATCGAGCCAGCACGATCGCCCGCTACGATCGCCTGAGTCGGTACTACGCGCGATTCGTCGACCCGCTTCACGCGCCACCCCGGCAGCGAGGGATCGCCGGACTGGATCTTTCGGATGCGGCGCGCGTGCTTGATGTCGGGTGTGCCACCGGGCAGGGGCTCGCCACCATCGCCAACGTGCTCGGTCCCCACGGGACCGCTGTCGGGCTCGACGCAGCCGGCGCGATGTGTCGCCGCGCCCGGAATCGTGTATCTGGGAAGGGATCGTCCGGGATCGTCCGCGGCGACGCGCGATCGATGCCGTTCGTGGCCGACACGTTCGACGCCGTGCTCGTGAGTTTCACCTTGGAGCTCTTCGACGCTCCGGAGCGGGCCGAGCTCCTCCAGGAGGTCCGGCGCGTGCTCGCCCCGGATGGCCGCGTGGCCGTCGCGGCCGCCTCGGGTGTGCCGCGGGGGCCGGTGGTCCGAATGTACGAATCGCTCAACGATCTCGCCCCGACGCTGGTCGAGAGCCGCCCGATCGACACCTCCGCGGTCCTCGCACGTGCCGGGTTCTCGATCGTCCGCACGGACCGGGTCCGGGCGCCGCTTGTGCCGGTCGACGTGATCATTGCGCGATGCGATCCGTCCGAGCGGCACTGAGGTCGCCTCGGCTTCGGGGGGAGGGGGGACGCCGCGGTGCGAGGGTTGCTCGACCGATCCCGGCCATCGTGCAATCGTCCTGCTCGGCGCGTGCGAGGGTCGGAAACGACCATCTTTAGCCACGACGGGCCGTACGAACTCGGGTGGCCCGGGTCGAGCGCTCCCAGTCGCTTCTCGTCCTCGTCGCGATCGGGAGCGGGGTGCTTCTGGGCCAGCACTCCGGCGTACCCGCCATCGCGGATCGGCTCATCCTCCCGTCGCTGATGGTGATGCTGATCGTCGCCTTCGCCGGGATCCCGCTCACGCGGCTCCGGCAGGCCTTCAGCAACCGACGGGTCGTCGGGTCCAGCCTCGCCGTCAACTTCGTCTGGAACCCGCTGCTGGCCGTGGTGCTGGGATTCGTCTTCCTCCGACAGCAGCCGGCCCTATGGGTCGGACTCATCATGCTGCTGGTCACCCCCTGTACGGACTGGTATCTGATCTTCACCGGGCTCGCCGACGGGGACGTTCCCTTGGCCACGTCCCTGCTGCCGTACAATCTCGTCCTGCAGCTTGCCCTGCTGCCCGCGTACCTCTACGTCCTCGCCGGGCAGCTCGTCGAGATCCCGTTGGACTTGCTGTTCGAAAGTGTCCTGTTGGTGTTGCTGGTCCCGCTCGTCGTGAGTGGCCTGACCCGCACGGTGTTGATCCGGCGGCGGGGGCGGGCGTGGTTCGACGAGGTACTCCTGCCGCGGGTGAGCCCGCTCCAGGTCGTCTTTCTCGCGATCGCCATCGGCGCGATGTTCGCCTCGCAGGGGGCCGTGATCGTCGAGAACCCGACGCTCCTGGCGCTGCTCGGCATTCCCGTGCTCGTCTTTTACGCGATCAACCTGGCGCTGGGATTGGGCATCGGGCGAGTGCTTTCGTTTGGGTACGGCGAGATGGTCTGTTTCAACAACACCATCCTCTCGCGCAATTCCCCGACCGCGCTGGCGATCGCGGTGGTGGCGTTTCCCCACGAACCCCTCGTGCCCCTCGCGTTGGTGATCGGGCCCCTCGTCGAGCTGCCGCTGCTGAGCATCGTGGCCCGTATCCATCGGGGGATCCAGGGACGTGGGTGGTGGCCGGCGGGAACGGCGGGGCGTGCCTGAGAGGCATCGGTGAACGGCCGTGTCGCCGATTGGGGAACACCTTAGGGCCGGATGTGCCTACCCCTCGCCAGATGCGTCGACGGGACCTCCTGGGGGCGATCTCGCTCGGCATCGCCGGGGCGGCCGGGTGCCTCGGGGACACGGACGCGTCGGCGCCCGACATCGCGGACGCCACGCTCGTCGTCGTGGCAACCACGAGCGTCTACGATACCGGGATCATGGACCCCCTCACGAGCGGATTCGAGGAGCGATTCGGCGTTTCGGTCGACATCATCTCCCAAGGGACGGGCGCCGCCCTCGAGACGGCCCGGCGAGGTGACTGCGACGTCGTCATGATGCACGCCCCCGAGCCCGAAGAAACGTTCCTCCGCGAGGGTCACGGCATCAATCGGCGAGCCGTCATGGCGAGCCCGTTCGTGGTGGTCGGCCCGGAGGACGACCCCGCCGGGATCGCGGACACGGGTGATGTGACCGACGCGTTCCGGTCGGTCGCGGCGGCCGAGTCCACGTTCATCTCACGTGCGGACCAATCGGGGACCCATTTCCGGGAACGCGAGATCTGGGCGGCCGCGGAGATCGAACCGGGCGGCGCGTGGTACCACGAATCCGGGACGGGGATGGGCAACGCGTTGATCCAGGCCGACGAACTCGACGGGTACGTGCTGACCGTCCGCGCGACCTGGCTGGCGATGGAATCGGCGCTTGGCCTCGCCGTCGTGCTGGACGCGCCGCCGGGCGACCCGCCGCCCTTGCTGGCGAACCGCTACCGGCTCGCGGCCGTCAACCCGGCCAGACATTCCAACGTCGCCTACGACCTCGCGATGGCGTACCTCGGGTATCTCACGTCTCCGGAGGGACAGGGGAGCATCGCGGCGTATACCGTCGACGGTGAGCAGCTCTTTTTTCCGGTCGCACTCGAGGAAACACCGGACGCCGACCGGTCAGCGTGAGAATCGGCGTCGAGCGGACGGTCCTCGCGTGTCAACCGGGGCGACCGGTGTACTGTTCGTTCACTCAGGAACCGGGGACCGACCGCACCCGGAACGTTTGTGGGCGCCCCGATCCGTCGGCATGCATGGAATACACGACGCTCGGCGCGACCGGGCTGTCGGTGAGCCGCATCGCGCTCGGCACGATGAACTTCGGGTGGGAGGCAGAGGGCTGGCGTCTCGGCGACGCCGAAAGCCGCGCGATTCTCGAGCGCGCCCTCGAGTTGGGGATCAACTTCGTCGATACGGCGAACGTCTACCGCGGCGGCCAGAGCGAGGCCCTGATCGGGGAGGTCCTCGAGGACTACGACCGCGACCGGGTCGTCCTCGCGACGAAGGTCCGCGGCTCGATGGACGAGGACAACCCCAACGCCGAGGGGCTCTCCCGGAAGGCCATCGAACAGGAGCTGGCTGCATCGCTGGATCGACTCGGCGTCGATACCGTCGATCTCTATCAGATCCACCGCTGGGACGATGACACACCGATCGAGGAAACCCTCCGCGTGCTCGACGACGCGGTCCGGCGCAACCAGGTCCGGTATCTCGGGGCCTCCTCGATGTGGGCTCACCAGTTCGCCGAGGCCCTCCACACGAGCGACCGGCTCGGCCTCGAGCGGTTCGTCTCCATGCAGAACCACTACAACCCGGTCTACCGCGAGGAGGAACGGGAGATGCTCCCCTTGTGCGAGGGGGAGGGCGTCGGCGTGATCCCGTGGAGCCCGCTGGCCCGGGGCTACCTCACCCGGCCCCACGAAGACTTCGAGCGCACCGACCGGGGGCAGCGGGAGGCCGCCGAACGCGAGGACCGCCACGCGGCCTACCGGGCCGGCGGGGGCGAGGCGATCAACCGTCGCGTCGGGGAGCTCGCGGACGAGTACGGCGCCTCGATGGCCCAGATCTCCATCGCCTGGCACCTCCACACCGCGCCGGTGGCCGCACCGATCGTGGGCGTCTCGAGCATCGAGCACCTCGAAGAGGCCGTCGAGGCCGTGGAGATCGCGCTAAGCGAGGAGGACCTCGCCTACCTGGAAGAACCATACGAACCCGTACCGATCACCGGCCACCGGTGAACGCACGGAGGAGTCGCGCGAGCAGGCCGTCGCTCGCCTCCGTGAGATCCCAGCCCGCTTTCTCGGCCGCCTCCGCCACGGGCACGAACTCCCAGCCGAGCCGGCTCGCCACCCGTCGGTCCTCGTCGGTGACCCCCACGGACACGTGGCGCTGGGTCCGGGTTTCGTTCCGGATCCGCTCGAGTGCGAGCCATTTGTCAGTCCCGTCGAGTTCGTAATCCTGCGGGAGGTCGTGCGTCGTGACGAACACCTCGATGGCCTCGACGTCGTTGTCCACGATGCCCACGGCGTGGCTCCATGCCCGGGCCTCGTCGAAGGCGGCCGCCGGGTCGGCGAGTCGCCGAACGGCCGGGAGGGAAAACGCCAGCGTCATCGCGCCCTCGCCTTCCGCGGCCATACCCGACCGATTGGGCGGCCGCCGGGAAAACCCTCGGGGCCCGCCCAACCGGGCCGCTCAGTCAGCCGTGGCCGGCGTCCTCCGCGGTTCGTCGGCGTATGTAAGGACGACAAACGCCGTGACCAGGGTCGCCACCAGCGCGACCCCCGCGATGGCGAAGAAGGCCACCCCCACGCCCGCCTCATCGATGATGAAGCCGAAGGCCGGGGGCGCGATCGTATTGCCCAGCATGATGCCGATGGTGACGATGGCGAAGCTCTTCGCGACGGTTCCCTGGCCCGCCAGCCGGTCGGTTAGCTCGTCGCGCGCCGGCCCGGCCATGCCGCGGACGCCCCCGAACAGCAGGAAGAGCCCGATCGCGGCCAGCGCCGGGACGAGTTGGGCGGCGATCAGCGCGAGGATGGCCGTGAACCCGACGAAGCTCGCGATGAGGATCCGACCCCCGCCAATCCGGTCGGTCAGGTAGCCCCCGACCAGGATGGCGACGGCCCCGACGACGAACAGGCCGGTGAGGGTGAGATTCGCCGTCTCGAGGGGGATGGCATAGGCGTCCGTGAGAAACACCACGGCGTAGGAGGTCACGCCCCAGTTGGCGGTCGAGGCCGCCAGCGCGAGCACCGCCACGGCCAGGATGCCCGGGTTCGCCGCCAGCGCGCTGAGCTCGGCCCGGATCCGGTCGGCGAGCGGCGCCGTCGACGTCTCGACCGCGACGTTGGGTGCGGTCACGGTCTCGTCGACCCGTCGGGCGATCACTCCCGTCGCGACGAGGGCGTAGCCGAGGCCGACGAGCCCGAGCAACCCGATGGCGTGGCGCCAGTTCAGCCCCGGCACGGCGATGATCGCGGAGATGACCACCGGCGGGGTCGCGAAGCCGAGACTGCCGCCGAAGTTGTAGATCGCGAAGACCCGCCCGCGGGCCTCCTCGGCGGTCGCGTCGGACATGATCGGGTAGTGGGCGGGATGGTGGCCCCCGACGCCCACGCCCAGGACCAGCTGGGCGACGACCAGCATCGCGAAGTTCGGCGCGAGGGCCGTGAGGAGCGCGCCCAGGGCCCCGAGCACCGATGAAAGCGCGAACGCGATGGTCCGGTCGTAATGATCCGCGAGGTAGCCGAACGGGAGCTGGCAGGCCGTATTGACGAACGCCTGGGCGCCCAGCGCCACCCCCAACAGCGCCAGGGAGACGCCGAACTCGCCCGAGAGGATCGGGAGGATCGGCGGGAGCAACACCAGGAACGCGTGGTTCATGAACTGCGAGCCGCTGATGAGCCCGACGACCAGTGCCGACTCCCGAGATCGAACGCCGACGCGCGACGCGAGCGGGTCCATCGCCTGTCCGGATCAGGGGAAAAGTCAGGGATAACGCTGCCGAAGCCGGCCGCCGCTAGGCCGATTCCGGGGTGATCTCGGTCCGGTCGAGGGCCCGATCGGTCACCAGGTCCCAGTCGAGCTCGACCCCGAGGCCCGGGCCGTCCGGAACGGGGACACAGCCCTCGGCGTCGACCGTGTCCAGGGCATCCGAGTACCCCCCGACGAAGACGGGATTGTCCGTCGGGTTCCCGCGGTCCGGGTGGACGAGGCCGAGTTCGTAGAACTTCGTGTGTCGGGTGGCCGCCATGAGGTGGCGCCGCGCCGGCCCGGGGCCGTGATACTGGACGTCGACCCCGGCGGCCTCCGCGGCGGCCGCGATCTTCCGCGCGCCGGTGATGCCGCCGTGGTACTCGGGGTCGATGTGAAGGATGTCGATGGCGTCGGCGGCCAGCAGGTCATGCTGGGCCTCCAACCCGTGGACGAGCTCGCCGCCACAGATGAGGGTGTCGAGGCGGTCCCGGAGCCGCCGGTGAGCATCGTGGGACCGGGCCTCCGGCACCGGATCCTCGTACCAGAGAAAGCCGTGCTCGTCGCATGCCCGCCCCACGGCGAGGGCGTCGGTCCAGGTCTCGTATTTGCCCCACGCGTCCGCCATCAAGGCCATCTCCCCGCCGACGCGTTCGCCGACCGCGCGGACGATCGCCGCATCCCGTTCGGGGACCGACCCGGCGACCGGCTCCCGCACCCCGTGGATCTTGTAGCCCCGGTAGCCCAGCTCCCCACACCGCTCGGCGAAGGAGGCGTAGGCTTCGGGGCCGTCGAGCCGGTGGTCGCCGCCCCACTGGGTCGAGGCGTACGCAGGCAGTCGCGTCCGGTAGGTCCCGAGCAGTTCGTGGATGGGGACCCCGTGGTAGGTGCCCGCCCAGTCCCAGAGCGCGATGTCGAGCGGACCGATCCCCAGGCCGTCATGCCGCCGGAGCGTCCGCCGCATCTCGCGCCACAGCCGTTCCCGTTCGAGCGGGTTCTCCCCGACGATCGCGCGGGCGGCGGATTCGACCTGGGCACGGCCGGGGGCGCCCACGAACGAAAAACAGGTACCCACGGTATCCTCGCCGTGCACGCGGACCGCGAACCGGCGGCCGGGGCCATCGTAACCAGGAATCGGGTACTCGTACTCGGTGATGTCGATGGCGGAGATCGACGGCGCCATGCAGCCGCGCCGACCGGCGCCCACAAAAAAGCGTGCCACATGCGTCCCATCCAGCCGTTCGAAGCGAAACCCCCGAGTGGATCCCCGTCGAGCCCCCGGTGGGAGCACGGCGTTCGATGGAAGCCATCCGGCTGGATCGCTCGGCCAAGTGGTACGTCCTGGCGAGCATCGCGTTCCTGCTCGTGTGGCAGCTCGGCGCGCTCGCCGGCGTCCCGCGCCGCATGGAGGTCGTGTTCGGCCTCTACGGCTTCGTCCTGCACATGGTCTTCGGGAAGGGCTACTCCCTGATCCCGTCGTATTTCGCCCGCGAACTGCGCCACTGGCAGGCGCCGGTGGGCCAGTTCCCGTTGACCACGCTGGGCACGGCCGCGATGGGGGTGGCTCCGATCCTCGACACGGAGGTCCCGCTGGCGCTGCTCGGCGGTGCGGCGTGGACCGCCGGGGTGGTGGTGTTCGTGCTCGAGGTCGGCTGGACGGTTCGGGATAACCTCACGGGGGCCGAGACCGGCACGAGCGACGCGAACATCGAACGGGCGACCGTCGATCGGGTCGCAAACGCGTTCATGCCCGTCGCGCTCGCCTACCTGCTGTTGGGATCCTACGAGACCCTCGCGGTGGAATCGGGGCTTCCGGGGTTGGTTGCATACCCCCCGGCCGTCACGCACGTGCTCGCGGCGGGCACGGGCGGGCTGCTGGTCTTCGCCGTCGGGTTCCGGCTGCTACCCCGGTTCATGGTCGCGCACCCGCCGCAATGGCTCGTGTGGATCGTGCTACCCTTCGGGGCGGTTGCGCCGCTCGCCCTCGCCGTGACCTTGGGTGGGTCCGACTGGGTGCCGGTCGCAGCGGCCATCGAAGCGATCGCGATCGCTGGCTTTGCGGTGGCAATTTGGGCGCTCTTTCGGCGCTCGGATCGACGGCGCGTCGGGTTCTATGGGGTCGTCACCGGGGCCGGCTTCGGGGTGTTCGCCGCAGGTCTGGGCGCCGGCATGGTGCTCGACTCGGTGGGTTTCGAGTGGGCGCTCGTCCACCTCCGTGTGAACCTGCTCGGGTTCCTGGGCCTGACGATCATCGGCGTCGCCTACCAGTTCTACCCGCCCTCGATCGGGACGGCACCGTTCGTCGGCGATCGCGCCGCGCTCGGGTCGATTGTCGGGATCGCTCTCGGGCTCGTGGCCCAAGTCCTGGGCGTCTGGAGTGGCCTACCTCCGATCGAACTCGCGGGGATGGCAAGCTGCGTGCTCGCCACCGGGATCTACGGGTACGTGATCGGGGCGGTCTTTCGGGCGCGATAGGCGACGATCGGCGAGAACGGCCCTACGAGAACGTCGTGGTGCCGTGGGAGGATCCGTCCTTGAAACTGTGATAGCCGACGTGATCGGCCGAGGTCTCCATGATCGCGAACGAGCCCGTCACCGCCTCTCGCCCGGGCCGTTCCCGGTTGAAGGCCCCCACGGTGAAGCTGGGAATTCCCTCGAAGGCGTGTATCGTTTCCAGGTGCGTGTGCCCGTTCACGAGCCCCCGGACGTTCCCGGCCTCCTGGATCTGTTCGTGTGCCCAGTAGCGGTCCCGCGGGTAGGCGAGTTCGGGGTAGCCCTCGAACCATCCGCCGGTTTGATCATGCGCGTGCAGCGGGTGATGCGAGAAGATTACTGCGGCATCCGCTTCCGCGAGAATCGACGAAAGCGCGTCGACCTGCGCCTCGCCCAACGCACCGGCGACGTGGGGCCATTCCGGCAGCGTCGTATCGAGGAAGACTCCGGTGACTCCGTCGGTGAAAGCCAGGGTGCACGGGAACGTGCAGTCGTCGCCCACGAACTGGGTCGGGCCCAGCGTCTCGACGTCGTGGTTGCCGGGAACCTCGTGGTAGGCCGCGTCGAGCTCATCCCGGATCAGGCTCCTCGCCCGCGCGACGGCTTCCAGGCAATCCTGCTGCCCGCCCTCGACCTCGATCAGGTCCCCGAGGTGGACGACGGCATGCACCTCGTGCTCGTTGAAGCGGGCGACCGCATGCTCGAGTCCAGCCACCAGGCGCTCGCGCTCGTCCTGCCCGTAGTGGACGTCGGTTAGCAGTCCGATTCGGATGCCTGCGTCGTCCGCCATGGCGCCACCTGGCGCCAAGCTACCTTAGGGATGACCCATCCGCTCTCCGAGGCGCCCGTACTCGGGGATGAGTCCGCGTCCGTACGCGAGCGCGAGTCCCCCAACGAGCAGCCACCAGAGGCCGGATGCGACGAGCGCCACGGAATACGACACGTTGCCGGCGGCGAGCAACACTCGGACAGGTCGATCGTGGCACCCACCGACCGGGGACGGACACGGACGCCTCGGGGTGGGGCCCGTGGGAGGAGGGCGATGCGGTCAAAGACGCGATCCTCGAGGTCGGGGAGGCGTACGACCTTCGGCAGGCCGGCATCCGGACCTACTTCACGAACAACCTCAACGGCTGGGTCGCCGCCCCGCTCCCGACGATCTACGCCGAGGAACTCAAACCCTTCCGCGAGTGGCTCCCCGCGGAGAGCTTCGTCTCGATGCTCTGCATCGGCGGCAGTTTCCGGTCCGACCGGCTCAGCGATTACTACCTGACGCCGTTCGAGGTCTGGTACGGCGGGTTCATCGACTACGACCACGACTTCGTCGGCCGGGAGGCGCTCCAAGCGATGAAGACGAAGACCACCGGACGAAGGTCACGCTCGTCTGGGATCAGGATGACATGCAGCGCGTGTTCGGGCAGCTCTTCGACACGCCCACGGCGAAGTACATGGAGCTGCCGCGTCCCCACTACGCGATGACTATGTACGATCGCCTCGAAAAGAACGGCGAGACGACCGGGATCTCGAAGGGGCCGGCTTATCGAGATCACGTAGATGATGTCCCTCGGGATCATCGATCCCGAGCTGTGCGAGCCCGGGACCGAGGTCACCGTGATCTGGGGCGAGGAGGACTCGCCGAAGCCCCAGATCGAAGATCACGTCGAAGTCGAGATCACCGCGACCGTCCACGAGGTGCCCTACCGGGAGGACAAGCGAAAGACGGTCGATCACGCCACTGCCTGACGGTTAATCGAACTCCTCCCAGTCCGTCAACAATACGGCAAGGGTGACGAAGGCGGCCGCAAGCGCACCGAGCACGGCGGTCGTGAACCAGAATCCGTCCATCGAATCGAGGATCATCAGCTCCCGCAGCGTCTGGTGATAGTACGTGACGGGGCTCACGGCCGCCACCTGCTGGAGCGTCGCGGGCATCACGTCGAGTTCCCAGAAGATCCCGGAGACGAACATCAGCGGCAACGCGATCCCGCCCCCGAGGCTGATCGCCGACCCCGGATCCTCGATGAGGCTGCCGATGGCGATGCCGAGGGCGCCGAACGCGATCGTCCCGAGCAGGATCAGGAACACCGACAACGGGCCGGGGATCGCTCGGACGCCGAAGACGACCCACGCGATCCCGATCATCACGGCTACCACGAGCAGCGAGACCAGGCTCTGCTGGAGGAGGTTTGCCAGGATCCACTCCCGGCGCCGGAGCGGGGTGGCGGCCAGCCGTTTGAGCGTCCCGTTCCGCTTGAATGTCGCGATGATGGAGGGGACGCTCATCACGCCGTTAAAGAGAATCATCGCGACGATCAGCGCCGGGAGGAAATAGTCCGCGGCGCCCAGCCCGGGCGCACCTCGTTCCTCGGACGCGAGCTCGACCGTCGGCGTCTCGATCCCGAGGGAGCGATCGTTGAACCTGGCGACGACACTTTGGATGATGCCCTCGACCGCCCCGGCACCTTCGTCGTCGGGGGAGACGAGCAATCGCACGTTGACTGCGTCACCGGCCGTCGAGGACCCTGTCGCAGCGACCGCGCTCCCATTCCCGAAGATCTGCCCGATCGTGTCCCGGATCACCCCCATGCGGACCTCGGTACTCCGGCTCCGGACGGACGCGTCGAAGCCTTCCGGGATGACCAGGACACGTTGATAGCCGGTGTCTGCCCCGAGCTGGTCGACGTCGTGCAGATCCCGCTCGTGATCGAGATGATGCACCTCGAGGGCGTCGACCTCCTCCAGGGCAGTGACGAACGCGGACGAGAGCTCCGAGGGCTCGTCGGTGCTGTCGAGATCGTTGTTCTGCACAGCGAGCGCGAACTCCGGGGCACCGCCGGCGAAGACGAAGCTAAAGATCAACAGCAGTACGATCGGAAAGACGAACGCGAAGAAGACGGCCTCGCGATTCCGGACCCAGTCGCGCACGAGCGTCCGGGCGAGCGCAAGGATCCGATTCATCGTAACTCCCCCGACGCGGTGACCCGCCCTTCCGCCAGCTCAAGGAAGACATCCTCCATGCCAGCGCTCGCCAACTCGATCCGAACCTGCGGCGCCATGTCCGCGAGGTCCCCGTAGACCCCCTGGGCGGTGGCGCGATCCCTGAATCGCCCGATCAGGTACTCGTCGTGACGGTTCAGATCGTCCGCGGCCCCCTCGAGGGTCTCGGCGAGATCCTCGACCTCCGCCGGCGACGCCCCCCGCGTATCGACCCGCACCTTCACGGCCCCGCCGAACTCGTCGATCAGCGTCGGGATGGTATCGACGGCGGCGAGCGCACCATCGAGCAGGAGCGCGACCCGGTCGGCCAGGGCTTCGACTTCTTCCATGTAATGGCTGGTCAGCATCACCGTCGTCCCCTGCACCGGCAGCGTCTCGATTTGTGCCCAGGTCGCACGTCGGGCCGCCGGATCCAGTCCGGTGGTAGGTTCATCCAGGAACAGGAGGTCCGGATCCCCCACGAGGGCCATCGCGATCCCGGTTCGGCGTTGATAGCCCCCCGAGAGATCCGCAAATCGAGTGTCGGCCTCCGACTCAAGGTCCAGTTGGTCCAGGATGTCCTCGACGGGACGGGACTCGCTGTAGAGATCCCCGATCAGGGAGACGTTCTCCCGAACGGTCAGGCGTTCGAACGTATTGAACTGCTGTGGCACGACCCCGATCCGATCCTTGATCGCGTACGGATCCGATTCCACGTCGAACCCGAGGACCTCCGCCGTCCCGCTCGTGGGCTGGCGGAGACATTGCAGGATCTCCACGATCGTCGTC
>CAZAYR010000004.1:21412-33551 GCA_964489365.1 uncultured Salinarchaeum sp. | reverse complement strand
TCGTCTTGCCGGCGCCGTTCGGCCCCAGGATGCCGAAGATCTCTTCGACGAACACCTCGAGGTCGACCTCGTCGACCGCCGTGATGTCCCCGTACCGTTTCGTGAGGTTCCGCGTCCGAACGACCTGGTCGTCAGTCATCGCTGAGTCACTCCCATGGTCCCGAGCGCGGAGGACCAATCCCGGATTGTGGTCGGGACCACGTCACGGGAGCGGCATAAAGGGCCTTGAATCCGTGCCGGCCGGCCGTCTCGCCCGGTCGGGCTAGGTGCTGGCGGCGGCCGCGTTGGCGGCCTCGATGACCTCCGCGTAGTCCGGCTCGTTGGTGGGATCGTCCGCGATCCACCGGTAGGTGATCTCGCCGGACTCGTCGATGACGAATACCGCGCGATTCGCGATCCCGTGGAGGCCGAGTGGCTCGATGTCCATCTCAAGGCCGTAGGCGCTGATCGCCTCGCCCGCCATGTCGCTGACGAGATCGAATGCGATGTCGTGTTCGTCCCGGAACGCGCCTTGGGAGAACGGGGAGTCCGCGCTGACCCCGTACACCCTCGCGCCAGTATCCTCGAAGGCTGTCAGCGAATCCTGGAGCGCGACCATCTCGTTCGTACAGGGCGGGGTGAACGCGCCCGGGAAAAACGCGAGCACGACGGCGCCCGCACCCATTTCGTCCTGGAGGTCGAATGGTTCGTGCTCGCTCGTGCCGTACGTCGCCTTGAACGTCGGGGCCTGATCGCCGACTGCAGGGCTCGACATGACCGGGCGTTCGTGCCCGTTGCTGTTAAAGCCGATCCGCAAGATATCCGGTCACCCGGACAGGTATCGCGGGCGGCACGCCACGTCAGGTCGAACGACCCGTGACGGCCTGATGGAAGATCGAGACCGTGCCGGAACTGCTCACCCGGACCTCGTACTTCCCGGGATAGAACGTGAACTGCCAGGGCGACCCGTCGTGGTCGTACAACCTCGCGAGCGTCTCCGGATCGATGTGCTCGTAGAGCGGGTCGATTTCGTCGGGATCGACGCCCTCGACCTCGGCGAGGGCCTCGGCGATCGCCCGGAGGAGCGTGGCCTTGCCCGAGGTCTCGATCCACGTCGTCTCGTGGACGATCCGGTCCCGATCCGCGCCGGGTCGCTGTTGGGGGCCATCCCGACTGGCGACGACGCCCGTCAGCACCCCCACGCTCACCAGGGTCAACAGGAGCTCGGGGAAGGCGTCGACGGGTAGCCCGATCGAGACGTGTATCCCGAGCTCAAGCAGCCCGATGCCCCCGGCGAGTGCGGCCCCCGCCCACGCGTAGCGCACGGTCGCCCGCGAGGAACGCCGGTCGAGGGACCCGCGGTCGAGATACACGGCGTAGATCCCGAGCGCCAGCCCGATCGCAAACGGAAGGAGCACCTCCGGAAAGCTGAGCAGGCCGGCGTCCCGGTGGTACCAGACATAGACGAGTGCCCCCGCCGCAAGCAATCCGCTCAGGATGAAGAGCTGGCGCTTGTCTCGGAACCCCGAAATGCGCTCGACGGGCATACCCACGCTTCATACCGCGGCCTCAAAGGGCTGGCCGTCGGCCATGTCACACGATCTCACATCTTTAATAGCCACTCGTCCGGGCCTTCGCATATGCCACAGGTGAAATACACGCTCGAGGAATCGGAGATCCCCACGCACTGGTATAACGTCCTCGCGGACCTCCCGGGCGACCCCGCACCGCCGCTCGACCCGGAAACCCACGAGCCGATGGGTCCCGAGAAGTTAGAGCGGATCTTCCCCCCGGCCCTGATCGAGCAGGAGATGACCCAGGAACGCTGGATCGAGATCCCGGACCCCGTCCGGGAGATCTATCGCAAGTGGCGCCCGTCCCCGATGTACCGGGCGCGGGACCTCGAGGAGGCCCTCGACACGCCGGCGAAGTTGTTCTTCAAGTACGAGGGCGTCAGCCCCGCCGGGAGCCACAAGCCGAACACGGCGGTCGCCCAGGCCTACTACAACGCCGAGGCCGGCACCCAGCGCATCACGACCGAGACCGGCGCGGGCCAGTGGGGCAGCGCGCTCGCCTACGGGGCGAACACGATGGATCTGGACTCGACGGTCTACATGGTCCGGGTCAGCTACGAGCAGAAGGCCGACCGGGTCCCGATGATGCAGACCTGGGGCGCGGACGTCCTCCCCAGTCCGACCGACCAGACCGCCGCGGGCCGGGAGATCCTGGAGGACGACCCGGACTCGCCCGGGAGCCTCGGGATCGCCATCGCCGAGGCCATCGAGGACGCCGCCCAGGATCCGGATGCGAAGTATGCGCTGGGGAGCGTGCTCAACCACGTCCTGCTCCACCAGACCGTCATCGGCCAGGAGGCCAAACAGCAGTTCGAGCAGGCAGGCGTCGAGCCGGACATGCTCATCGGCGTCACTGGGGGCGGGTCGAGCTTCGGCGGCTTCTCGCTGCCGTTCGTGAAGGACGCCCTGGACGGCGAGCGCGACCTCGAGTTCTACACGGTCGAGCCGACGGCGTGTCCGACCCTCACCAAAGGCGAGTACCGCTATGACTTCGGAGATTCGGCCAAGCAGACACCCCTAATGAAGATGTACACGCTCGGGCATACCTTCGTGCCGCCGCCGACCCACGCCGGCGGGCTGCGCTATCACGGTATGTCCCCGATCCTGTCGGCCCTCGTCGACGAGGGCCTGATGGAGCCGGTGGCGGTCTCCCAGACGGACATGTTCGAATCGAGCGTCCAGTTCGCGGCCGAGGAGGCGTTCATCCCCGGGCCCGAGCCCGGCCACGCGATCCACAAGGCCATCGAGGAGGCGATCAAGTGCCGGGAGACGGGCGAGGAGAAGGTCATCGCGTTCCTGCACTGCGGACATGGCTTCTTCGACATGGGCGCGTATGCCGATTACTTCGCCGGCGAGCTCGAGCACGTCGAGTACTCCCAGGACGCGGTCGACGAGGCGATGGCCCAGCTGCCCGAGATCAACGGTCCCTAATCGGTTCGTCGCCACAACGCTTTACGGGCGGTTCGCCGAGAATCGGCCATGGCCGAACCGCCGTATCCGGGGGGCTATCGCGGGTTACAACACGGTGTGAGCCTTCCCGAGGACGAGATGGTCGCGGTCGACGCCGAGGGCTGTTATATCGAAACCGCGTCGGGCGAGCGCTACGTCGACTATATGCTCGGCAGCGGCGCGGTGATCTGTGGGCACGCCCATCCCCGCGTGACCGAGGCGATTCAGGATCAGGCCGCCCGGACGACGACACCGATCCTCGCGACCGAGCCGGGCATCGAGCTGGTCGAGCGCCTGACCGACGCGATCCCCTGTGCGGACCAGGTGATCTTCACGTGTACTGGATCCCAGGGCGTCTTCTTCGCGGGCCGGCTGGCACGCGCCGACACGGGTCGGTCGAAGGTCCTGAAGTTCGAGGGGGCGTACCACGGCTACCACGACTCGGTGCTGAAGGGCACGAGCTGGGGCCCGCGCGAAGAGATGGAATACCCCGACGGGACCGTGGATTCGGCCGGCATCCTTCCGGAGACGGCCGCGCAGACCCTGATTGCGCCGTTCAACGACATCGACCGGACCCGGGAGATCGTCGCCGACGATCTGGCGGCGATCGTCGTCGAGCCCGTCCACCGGTCGATCCCGCCGGCTAATGGCTTCCTCTCGGAGCTGCGCACGCTCTGTGACGCACACGATGTCGTGCTGATCTTCGACGAGATCGTGACCGGGTTCCGGATCGCGTTCGGCGGCGCTCAGGAGCGCTACGGCGTGACGCCGGATCTGGCCGTGTACGGGAAGACCATGACGGGTGGCGCGCCCGTCGGCGCGGTCGGCGGCGATGCGGAGATCATGCGACTCGCCGGTCCCGGGGTGTCGCCGGATGAGGGCGGTGTCCTCGTTGGGAGCACGATGAACGGCAACGCGATGTGTGCAGCGGCCGCGAACGCGACGCTCGAGGTCTTGTCCGGGGATGGGTCGTACGACGATCTCGAGGAGTACGCGGATCGCTACCGCGAATTTGTCGTCGACCTGCTCACCGACGCCGGCCTGCCCGTGACACCGCTCGGCGACGGGGCGATCATCGATTACGCTGTCACCGAGGACGAGGAGCTGACCGACTGGCGCGCGACACTGCAGACCGACACGGAGCTGGTCCGCGCGATCGAACGGGAAGTGATGGCCGAAGGTGTCCTGCTGTTCGCCGGCTCGAAGAAGTACATCTCGCTCGCCCACGACGACGCCGCATTCGAGCGAACCAAAGAAGCGTACAAGGCCGCCATCGAGCGGGTCGACCTGGGATAGATTGATCGGGGGATCGGCCGAACGGTCGACCATGCCGACAGTCAAGGCACGTGACGCGTTGGGGTACGCGCTGAGCCGCGACATGGCGCTCCTGTACGGCGTCGTGATCGGCGGGTACGTCGCGTTGCTGTTCGGGGCATGGTTCGGCGCGAACTGGGCGGCCCGTGGGGGCGGCGCCGGGCTGATCGGCCAACTCCTGGCCGCCGCGCTGTTCCTGCTGGGGTTCCTCGCGATCCTCGCCGGCCTCATCGGTTTCGTGTACAAGATCATCGCCGACGCGAACCACGTGGCCCGCGCCTGAGCGATCCGCCTATTCCAGGGGCGGGAGCGACAGCGGCTCGTTGGGTGTGCACGCGGAGATGGTCTCCACGGCGTCGGGTTTGGCGGTCAGGTAGATGATCTGCCAGCCCTCGGCTGCGAGCGTTTCGGTCACCGCCGCGAGCAGCTCCAGGCGGTTCGGATCGGCCGTGAGGAACGCATCGTCCATGACGAAAAACCCCGGCTCGCCCGTCAGCAGTTCCTCGCCGAGCGCCACCCGGATCGCGAAGTACAGCTGATCGCGGGTCCCCTCGCTGAGTTCCGCCGGCCGGAACGTCTCGCCACGAGGTTGCGCGACGATCAGTTCGTTCTCCTCGGTGTCGTAGGAGATCCGCTCGTACCGGCCGTCGGTGATCCGGCGAAAGATCGCGGAGGCGCGACTCCCCTCTTCGAAGAGTTCCGCGGTCTCGCGCTGCTCCTCGTCGCGCATGTCCTCGAAGATATCGATCGCCGTCCGGGCCGCCGCGGCGTCCCGCTCGATCGCCTCGATCAGTTCCGCCAGGCGGTCGCGGAGCCGCCGCAGGGCATCGAGGTTCTCGAGCTCGAGCGCGAGGGGCTCGTCGGTGAACGAGGCAAAGTCGATCCGCCGTGCCCGGTCGCGGAACGCCTCGAGCCGTGCGTGGTGGTCCTCGATGGCCTGCTCGAGTTCGTCCCGTTCCTGCCGTACCCGGCCGAGCTCGTTGGCCACCCGTTCGGCCTCCTCCCGGTCGTACGACGCCGCGAGGTCTTCGTCGATCTCCTGGGCGAGCGAGTCGAGGGCGGCCGCCGCCACGTCGAGCACCTCCTCGAGCGTCTCGTCGGGCAGCTCGAGTTCCCGGACGAGCACCGCCTGCTTGCCCCTGAGCTCCTGTTGCAGCTCCTGCCGTCGTGCCTCGACCTCGGCGATGCGGGCGCGAACGTCCTCGCGGTCATCGACGGTCAGCCCGGCAGCCCGGGCGTCGGAGAGGATGCGCTGGACACGGACGTCCCGTTCCCCGATGCGAGCCCCGAGCCGGTTCGCCCGATACCACGCGTACACGGCCACCCCGAGCAACGGGAGGGCCGCGAGACCGCCGAGAAGGGGGTTGCCGGCGACGAGGCCGCCGGCGAGTGCCACTCCCCCGGCCACGAGCGCCCACCGGGCGTACCGGTCGTGGCGGGCGCGCCGGGCCGCGAACGCCTCGCGTTCGCCCTCCCGTTCGCTGAGTTCCCGAAGGCGACGGTCGAGCGCCTCGAGCGTATCGGCGTCGGGGAGATCCGCGAGCGCCTCCCTGTGCATCTCGATCGTTCGCAGGTCCTCCGAGAGGCGTTCGTAGCGCTGCCGGCGCTTGGCATGCTGCTCCGCGATTCCGAGCCGTTCCTGTCGTTCCTCGAGTTCCTGGACGTGGGCCCTCGCCTCGAGATACCGCGCTTCCATCCCGTCGAGTCCCTCGCCCTCGACGGTGTCGATGTACGCCTCGACATCCTCCAACAGGGACCGCGCCGTTTCGAGGTGCTCGCCGGCACTGTCGTGTCGGTTCGCGCTGGAGACTTCCCGCCGGGCCTCGGTGAGCCGTCCCGCCTCCAGGAGGGCCGCCCGGACGGTCTGGATATCCGCGACCCGGCGGCCCGTGAGCCGGTCGGTGATCCCCGAGTAGAAGGCCTCGTCCTCGTGGAAGCCGAGGTCCCCGTTCCGGATGATGAAGATGTTGAAGAGCTCGCGCGGCGCCAGCTCCTGATTGTAGTGATCCTCGAGGAACGCCGGCAAGCCGGTCCCGTTCCCGAGCGTATGGGTCGTCCCATCCCCGACAGTCACCTCGAGATGCCCCTCGGGGGGCCCATCGATTCGACAGCCCGGCGGGGCGACGTCCACGCAGTATTTCGTCAGGGCCTCGACGAGCAAGCTCTTCCCCGATTCGTTGGGGCCCTCCACGACCGTGACGCCGTCGTGAAAGGCGAGTTCCTGGCGCAACGGCCCGTATTTCCGGACCCAGATCCGCTCGAGCTTCACGTCGGCTGCACCTCGTTTCGGGAGAGGAGGTCGGCGAGCACCCCGAGGACCTGGGTGTCCGTGTGGTCGGGATGGGCGACGTCATCACGGGCCTCGAGGCGGGCCTCGAACCGGCGGTAGAGGGGATGCTGGAGGACCTCCCGGACGGTCCGGGTCCGGTTCTCGGGCGTAACCGGGTCGGCCGCCGCGCGCAGGGCTTCGTCGAAGGCGTCCTCCTCCCGGTCGACGAAGCCGTCGACGGTCACGGCAAGTGCACAATCGTCCTCGGCCCGTTCGTCCACCCACGTTTCAAGCTCCCCAAGGACCGTTTCTTCCTCGCCGGGACGAACCGTCCGGGTGAACGCGTCGTGGTAGAAGGTCTCGAGGGGGACGGGCGCGATCGTCCCCGCCGCGGTGTCGACGAGGGTGGCGCTTCGCCGGCCAGTCTCCCGCGTGGTGTGGGATACCGGCGACCCAGGGTAGACGAAGGTCCCGCCGTCGAGGGGGACCTCGCGAGCGTCGGCGTGGATGTGGCCCGCCAGGACGTACTCGAAGGCCAATTCCCCGAGGATCCCCTGGGTCACCGGGAAATACGTTCCCTCGTCCGCGCCGAGGTCACCGGCGTGGAACCCGATATCGAGCGTACAGTGGAGCAGGAGGACCTGGGTCCGACCGGGATCGCCCACCTCGCGCAACGCCGCGAACAGCTCCTCGGTCATCGCGGCCGTGAAGGGGACCCCGACGACCTCGACGTCCTGGAACTGTCGCGTGCCGAACGGTTGCTCGACGAGGACCTCGAGATCCGCCCCGAACCGGAGGTTCGTCCGGTAGACCCCCGCGTCGTGGTTACCGGGGATGGCGATGAGCTCGAAGGGATTGTCCGAGAGGAGGGGTCGGAGCTCCGGCCGGAGCGCGTCGGCGTCAGCCTGCGTATCGAAGAGGTCGCCCGCGATCGTGACCAGGTCGACGTCCCGCCTGGCCGCCTGGTCGAGGACGGCCTCCAATGCGGCGATCGTCCTCGGCTCGTCCGCTTTGAGGTGGATGTCCGCGGTGTGGAGGAGCTTCATTGGTTCGCGATGCGTGTCCGTTGTCTATACTGTGGCGGGAGGTTTGGTAAATATCCTTACGTGTTCGGACCCCGTCAGTCCGGGCTCGGCGAATCCCCGAGAACACGTTGAGTACATACCGTCGATGGCGCATGGTCGACCCACCATGCCGCGCATCGGGATAACGTTGATTCGCAATGTGCCCAAGGAGATACCGCATGCCGACGTATCGGAAGGCGTCGGTTGTCCCCGTCGAGTTCGAGGCGGTCTGGGGGTTCCACGACGAACTCGCTGGCGTGGGCCGCCTGACGCCGGGCTGGATGGATCTTTGGATATCTCAAGTGCGACCGGATGGGCTGGAGGCGACAGAACGTCTCACCGCTGGGACGACGTTCCATCTCGAGATCCAACCGCTCAACCTGCGTGTTGCGCCGGCGATCGAAAGGTGGATGGAATCACCGAGCGAGAGATCGGCGGTGACCGGGCGCATTTCGTGGACAAACCCCGGCGCGGCGGGCGCCCGTTCGAGACGTGGCGCTACGTCCACCAGTTTGTGGTTCTCGGCGACGACACGCGGATCCACGACCGGGTGCCCCTACCGTCTCGCCAGGGACGGGTGACCCCACCTTGGCGCACCCGCTGTTGGCCGGCATGTTTGCCTACCGGCATCGTCGCACGCGAAGGCTCCTACCGGACAGCGTGAATCCGTGAGCGGCCTGGATCCGCCATTCCGCGGGCGTCGTTCGTGCGAACTGGTAGAGCGGAGGCTGTAACCGACGCGAACGTCGTTACTCCGACGGGCCGTCCACGCCGTCGCTCAACCGGCGGAACGCCACGTACATCGTGACGAACATAACCGCGAACACGATCGCCCCCTGGAGGACGGTGACCAGGCGGGATGTCCCTGAATCCTCACCGGACTCCTCCTCGCTGGCGCCCCTGGACGTCAGGACGCGGTGCCCGGGCAGGCTCATTCTTCCACCGGCGGGGCGCTGAGGGAGACTTCTTCCGTGTCCACCCCGCCGAGCCGTCGGCGGGCCGCCACTGCCGCCAGCACGCCGAGGACGAGCACCCCGATGGCGACGAGCGGGCGGGCACGGGAGCCGCCCTCGGCTTCCACTTCCTCCTCTTCATCGGGCTCCGCCTCGCCCAAAGAAGCCGGGCCGAACTGTGCGCCATCGAAATGTGGTTCGAGAATGGTAATCTTTGATACCATACGGATACATACGTTGTCGACGGGGATATACCGATCGGACGATTCCCGCGAGCCCGGAAGGAGACCATCGGCCCACACGGCCTCGCCGCCGAAGGATTTTGGGTCGCGCCGGACCGATCCGCCAAACCGTTGGGGTCGCCACGATACAGATGGAACTGTTCGCGTTCATTCGGAAGCGCCGGTGGATCGCGGTGACCGGATATCTCGTGTACGTCGCCATCCTCACGGCCGGGTATTACTACAACCTGACCTTCGTGCAGCTCGGCCTGATCGATCTGGGGACCCGCCGCGCCGGGCTGGAATCGGCCACGGTCTCGCTCGCGATGGGCAGCCTCGCGCTGTTGACCCTCGTCGTCGCGGTCGTCGCGGGCGTCACGATGGACCGACGCGGGTTGAGCACGGACCTGTACGCCAAAGGGCGACTCCTGTTCGGGATCCTAGTCGTCCAGCTGATCCTGACGGCCGTAGCCCCGTCGATCGGGTCGGCCGCGGGGTTCGGCCTCTGGGTCCTCGTGTGCTCGCTCACGCTGGGCGTGGGCATCCCGGTGACGTTCTCGCTGATGAGCGATTTTATCCCCATCCGCGATCGCGGTTACGTCGCCGCCGCCGTCGCCGGGCTCTCGTTCTTCCTTGCGGCGCTGTACCCCTTCGAGTGGCAAATCGAGGAGTTCAGCCTCGTGATGACTGCCGGGATGGTGCCCGCCGTGCTCGTCGTGGGCGCGTTCGTGTTTCGGCCCAACCGATTCGTCGACGCCCTCGGCCACGGACACGAGCGCCATGGCGTCGGTCGATTCGTCCGACATGGGCCGGTCGGCACCACGAGCGTCACGTTCTGGAGCCTCGTGCTCCTGGCGTCTTCTTCATCGGTGACATCCTCCTCGCCGTAAACGGCGAGGCTTCCCGTACCGCAGTTGGATATTTGCCGGTCTACGACACGGCCTGTTCTCTCGTAGTGAACGTCCCGCTCTCGCGGTCAAACAGGTATGTCGATGGCTGTGCCACACAGCCGTTACTCCTATCCTCGCCGTCAGGACTCGGAGTTATCTTCTGGCGCATGTTCTCCGCTCCGTTACAATCCGCATTGGCCACCAACTCACACGCCGAACAAACATACAGGCCTCGTTCGACACGGTTCGATTTCGTGTCATCACCGCACCGGGAGCAGGTCTTACTGGTGTCCCACTCGTTTTCCTTCAGCACCTCAACACCACGTATTTCGCCTTTGTATGCGAGGTACTGGCAGATACGGTCGAACGCCCACGAGTGCAACTTCTTGTTCCCCGTCTTGCCCCAATCCGACTCTCGCACCTCTTCGGGCCAGCTCACCGCGAGCATGCCAACACCGCGTTCGACACATTCGGTGATGATGGTGTCCGTCAGCACGTGGTAGAAGTGTGTCTCCCGTTCGGAGAGTTTCCGACGTGCCCACATCGACTTCTCCGAGGGGCCGTGCTCACCTTCCGTATTGTACTCAGTGCGGGTGAAGTAGTGTTTGTCTTGTTTGAGCGCGTTCCCGGGATACAGAACGTACTCGTCGGGGAATGCGACCGTGGCGATGTTTGTGATGCCGAGATCGATGCCGGCCACGCCGTCGCCCGCGGAGTCGGTCGTTTCGAGTTCGACTTTGCAGATGAAATGCAGTTCCCACTCCTTGCCGTCCCAGACGGCGCGAACTTGCTGCACTTTAGTGACTTCCGAGAGGTCAACGTCCGGGCGGGTTTGGTACTCACAGAGGATGAAGTCCGACCACGATTCTTTCAGGTTCGAGCCTTTTGAGAGGCGAACGCGGTTGTTCTCGGGATCGTGGTTGAAGCCATCTACTTTGAATGTGACCGTGGAACGCGGTCGCGTGTCACCGTGTTTGCGGTAGCCGGGCGGATTCGCCGCTGAGTCTTTCTGCCGCAGATCGAACCACGACTGGAAAGCGTCAGCAAGTTCTTCGATGACTTTCTGACTGGATTGGGCGTTCAAGTCTTTCCAGCATGCCTGGTTCTTCATGTACGCTTTGAGCGTTCCTTCATCGGGGATTTCGCCGGTAGCGTCCCAGATGCGGTCGACTGTCCAGCGTGCGACGTTCCAGATTTTGGAGGCGGCGTCACCGATCGAATTGAGGTCATCGCCGACCTGTTGGTGGTTCTGAACGGAACCAACGTAGGTTCGCGTGACGTCCACCGCCATATCCCAGCTTGGTGAATCATCGCACTTAAGGGATGGATTGGCGTTGAATATCCGAGCTGCAATCGGCGGCGGGGTGCCTCGTATGTGTCGGATTCACGCCCGCCGTGAACGGCGGGATTCTCTCCTCAAAGTAAGATAGTCGCCGTCGCCGATGAGGCCGCCGTCGGTGGCGAATTCACGTATCTCGCCGGGGAAGAACGCATCGCCCCGGGCGCCGAGATCGGGTCGCGGAGCACGTTCGAGCCGACCCGGAACGAGCCCGGTCCGATCGTGCGGTACCTTCCGCGGGTGGCCGTCGCGTTGGCCCTGGCGCTCGCCGCCGCCCTGCTGGCCCGCCGACTGCCCCGCCCCCTCGGGCACGTCGGCGATGCTGCCCGTGATCACCCGATCGTGAGCCTCACCGTCGGGGCGCTCGTCTTCGTGACGTTTCTCGCGCTGTTCGTTACATGGCGTTCACGCTCGTGCTCATTCCCGTGGCATTGCTCGGCCTGGGCGTCGGACTGCTCACGATCGCCTACGGCATCCTCGGACTCGGCTATCTGGTCGGCCAACGGTCCGGGATCGAGCGGGCGGACGTTGCCGCCGCCGCCGGCGTCGTGGCGGTGATGGCGCTCCTCCAAGTGTTCCAGTTCGTGCCCGTCGTCGGCACGCTCGCGGGCGGGGCGATCCTCCTGGCGGGGCTTGGCGCGGTCGTGATCACCTGCTACGGCCTGGCGCCGTTCGAACCGCCGACCCTGCCGGGGTAGGGTTACTCGGATCGGGTGACGAGGACCGGGATCGGGGAGGTCCGGACCAGATACTCGGTGACGCTGCCGAGCAGATGCCGTTGCACCCCCGTCCGGCCGTGAGTGCCCACCGTGACGAGGTCGACCTCGTGCTCGTCGATGTAGTCGAGGATCGTTTCGTAGACAGATCGCCCTTCCTTGGCGGTTTCGGCGACCGAATCGATGCCGGCCGCCCGGGCCTCCCGACCGGCGGCTTCGAGGATCGCTTCCGCCTCCTCCCGGAACCCCTCGGACGCCGACCCCCGCGCGCCGAAGGGATCGGCGTCGATGACCGTCAACAAGTGCAGGGTCCCGTTGCCCACCTGCGCGACCTCGATGCCGAGCGAGCGGGCGGCCTCGGCGGCCTCGCT
>CAZAYR010000004.1:0-21402 GCA_964489365.1 uncultured Salinarchaeum sp. | reverse complement strand
TGCCGTCGGTCGGAACCAGTACATCCCGATACGGGTACGTCATCTCGGCGTCGGTCTCCATCGGCACCACGAGGACGGGGACGATCGCGCGCCGGAGGACGCGCTCGGTCGTACTGCCCACGAAGATCCGTTCGAGCCCCCGCCGGCCGTGTGTCGCCATGGCGATCAGGTCGATGTCGCGCACCTCGGCGTACTCCGTGATCGCGTGATAGGGCTCGCCTTGAACCACCTGCGTCCGCGTCGGGACCCGGTGGGCTTGGGCGCGCTCGGCCGCCTCGGCGACGACCCGTTCGCCCTCCTCCTCGAGGGCGTCGACGACCTGCCCGCGGATCCGGCTGGTGCTCACCTCGGTCGAGTCAGCCACATAGAGGATGTGGAGGGTCGCGTCATGTGCGTCCGCGACCGCGAGCGCGTGCTCGAAGGCCTCCATTGCCCCCTCGCTCCCGTCGGTGGGGAAGAGGATCCGCTCGAACATACCCCTAGCCGACCCTCGAGGCACAAGTACCCTCGCGTCGACGCCACCGGAGCCCTGATGAGGCCGGGGCCCCTGGTTCGTCTCATGAGTGTCGAGGGGGTCTGTGGGATCTGCGAGGCGGCGCCAGCGTCCCACCAGTGCGATCGGTGCGGCACGCTCGTCTGTACCACGCATTTCGAGGACAGTCGCGGGCTCTGCGTCGAGTGTGCCGGGTCGATGGGCGGGCCCGGCGGCCAGATCCAGTAGCGTTCGCAGGGGGCGGCAACCGGCCGTGGGGCTTTGTGTATGGGTCTCGATTTGCGCATGTATGTCAAGCGAGCAAGTGATCGAGCTCCTCCGAAAGGCGTACATGGACGAGCTCGAGACCGTGATGAACTATCAGACGAACGCGATCATCCTCGAGGGCGTCAGCGCCGAGGAGATCAAGGAGAGCCTCCAGGCGGACGTCCAGGAGGAACTCGGCCACGCCGAGGTGCTCGGCCAGCGGCTCAAACAGCTGGACGCCAGGCCGCCCGGCTCGGCGGAGTTTACCGCCGGCCAGGAATCCCTGCAACCCCCCGAGGACTCGACGAACGTGCTCTCGGTGATCCGTGGGGTGCTCGAGGCCGAGGAGGATGCCATCGGCACCTATCGGGCGCTCATCGACGCTGCCGAGGGGGCCGACGACCCCGTTACGGAAGATCTCGCGGTGACCCTCCTGGCCGACGAGGAGGCCCACCGCACGGAGTTCCGGGGGTTCGAGAAGGAATACCGGCAGGATTAACTCACGGATCGACCGCGCCGGGACGAACCCTAGTTTCGCCGTTCCAATCGCATCGGCTCCGCGGGCTCCCGGTAGGCGACCTTGAGCGTCGTGCCCCCGTCGCTTCCCATCGAGACCACGACGTCCGAAATCGTGCGCGCGTACTCGCTGGCGTGTTTGCCCGAGCGGCGGATCCGGGTACGCTCCTCGAGGAGGCCGGCCTCGGTGAGCAGGTCGAGTTTGCGGTAGGTCGTCGACAGTGGCAGCTCGCAGGCCTCGGAGACCTCGCTGGCCGCGAGCGCTCGCTCGCCGGTCCCGTCGAGGATAGCTCGGCAGGCGGCGTCGTCCAGCAGGTCGAGCAGCTCCTGCATCGACTCGTCGTTCGAGACGGTTCGGACGTCGTGCGGGAGCTCTTCGGGGGCCTGCGCATCGGCGGCCATCAGTGACTGACTCATATTCCAATATTTGCCAGCAAGCGGGAGCAAGCCATACCCCCCGTATTCGGGGTATTCTTAAGGGGCCGTTAGAGGATGTCCTCGAGCAGTTTCGATTGTGCCGCGGCGAGGTGCTCGCGAAAGGTCGATGGATGGATCCCGAGCGCCTCGGCGACCGCGGTGGCGTTGGCGTCCCGCGGGCGCTCGAAATAGCCCATCTCGTGAGCGGTCCGGAGGACCTCCAGCTGGCGGGCGGTGAGCTTGCTCCGGTCGACGAAGACGCTGTCCTCGGCCCGTTCGGCCGCCGGCGAGCGGATGAAGCGTCGAATGTCCACGCTCGTATAGCGATCCCGGAGCGCGGCGATGATCGCCTGGAGCTGGTCGTAATCGGCGGCGTGAAACACCAGCCGCAACCGATCGTCGTCCACGGCGTACCTGGCCACCGGGCACCCGAACTCCGCCAGGCAAGTGCACGGGCACCGCGTGTCGGGGTCCAGCCGGAGGCGAAAGCGATCCGTCTCGCCATGCGAGAAGATCGGCACGTCCGCCCCGTCGGCCTCCGTGTCCGCGGAAAACTCGACGACGCTCTCGCCGGTTGGACAGATGTTCGACACGATGTTGCTGACGGACGTCCCCGCCTCCGCGGACCGGGCAACCACCGGACAGAGCTCGGCGCCCGCGAACTCGACGGTCGCCCGGATGCCCGCCGGCATGCTGTGGACTGGCCTTCCGTTGGCCCCCACTTGAGCCCAGCGCCTACGGCGACCGGTCGATCTCGATCCGTCGACCGCTGATCTCCTCGGGTTCCAGCTGGTAGAGCGCGACGTCGAGGTCCGCGCGAGTCTCCCCCCAGATCTCGAAGAGCGGCCGCTTGGCGTTCCCGTACTGTTCCACGTGGTCGACGGTCAGGGCGTCCCGGGGGATCTCCTCGAGCGCTCCCTCCGCCACGACGCTCCGGTAGATCGGGTCGGCCTCCTCGTAGACGACGAGCCGTGCCCGGGGCGTCGAGGCCAGGAACGTCCGCTTCTCGCTTTCCGGCGTGGAGACGAGACGCAGGTAAAACCGGCGGCGACCGGCGTCGAACCCGTAGGAGATGGGGATCGCGTACGGTTCGTCCCCCCGAGCCAGCGACAGGACGCCCGTCTCGTGGCGGGCGAGGATCGCATCCGTCTCGCCGGCCGAGAGGGCGGTCTCCTGAGCGAGCGACATGATCGTAGCGGCGATAGGATCCGGCGAGGTCATAAACCTGCGTCCGTGGGATCGCGCGGTCCGTGACACCGGACGTTAGGAGGGATTCGTGGCACACGCGCAGAAGGCCTCGCCCGACACCGCGGCGCCACAGATGACGCAGCCACGTTCGACCAGCGCGTCCTTCATGGCCTCGTTGACCTCCAGGGACTCCTCGCAGACCGGACAGGCGAATACGTACGTGCTGTCCTCGTCCCCGCTCATCTTGTTCGAGGACAGGGCCCGTTGTGATAAATCACTCTCCCCCTTTCCGAGGGCGTGAGAAAACGGCATCCGACCCGGATCGAGGCGTCGGGCGGTTTCGAACTCGACATGGCCGAGGTCCGGGTTGCGTCCGGGGACGTGCATAGGAGAAGGCAGCTCAGTCCGTTCGAGGAAGGAACGGGACGATCGCGACCGACGCGCTCAATCCCCATTCTTGAGAAGACGTTGTTTCTGTGCCGTCTGCCAACCGATCAGGACCCCACCGATGATCAGGCACCCCATGCCCAGCAAGAGAAGCGTCAACGCAAGTGCCGTGAGACGTGAAGTCGTCGTCAGGAGGAGTCGGCCGAGGAAGATCCCGCCGGCCGCGAGAAACAATCCCATTCCTGCCGTCGTGATCGGCACAGCCCGCTCGGTGTATGCCATGTCGGATTCCACGACGATTTGCAGCAATATCGCAAAGGCGGGTAACGAGAGCGCCACGAGCTGAAGGACGCTGAAGGCGAGTTGCTGGTTAACCATGGTTATCGTATCCACCGAACGAGCTTCGGGATCTTGGTCGCGTTGATTACCCGAGAGGCGGTCTGCGCACTTTGTAAACCGCCGATATCGAGACGACGTTGGGGATGGAGAGAGCCGGTCGCCAAGTTCTGATTCGCCTCTCGCGGCGGGCCGGAGACTGAACCAGCGATGTCCTCGAGAAACGTGGTAGACATCGGAGCGCGTTATTCCAGGCATGCGAGCTCCGGGTGCGGCCCCAGCATCACGGGTGGGGCGGGTGAGGATCTATACCAACTAGCACAAGACTACACAATTAAATCAGTGTGAATGCGCGTGGTCGTGTGCGTGTACATCCCCCCGGACGAACTGCCCGGCGAAGGCGCGGTCGACCACCTCCGACAAGGCCGGGTGGATGTGGACCGCACGCCCGATGTCCTCGACCGTCCCCGAGCCGGCGGTCATCGCCACCACGATCTCCTGGATGAGGTTCGTCGCCTCCGGGCCGATGATATGACAGCCCAACAGGGTGCCCTCGAGATCGATGAGCACCTTGACGAAGCCCTCGGCGCCCATGGCATCTCCCCGGGCGGTCTCCTCGTACTCGTAGACCCGTTTCGCGTAGGGCGTGCCCTCCGCCACGAGTTCGTGCTCGGCCTGTCCAACGCCGGCCACCTCCGGCGAGGAAAACACGCCGAACGGCATCGCCGTGTAATCGACCGGCTGCATCTCGTCGCCGAACAGGTTCCTCGCGACCGCTTGCGCCTCGTGGTTCGCGTTGTGTTTCAGCAGGTACTCGCCGACGATATCGCCGAGCGCCCAGACGTCCTCCGCCGTCGTCCGCAGGAACTCGTCGGTCTCCACGAACCCGTCCCCGTCGACCTCCACCGCCGTGTGTTCGAGCGCTAGGAGGTCGGTATTCGGACGCCGGCCGGCCGCGACGAGGAGTCGATCGCCGGTCACCGTCACGGCGTCGTGGTCCTCGGGGGCGTCCATCGCCTGGGGGAACGGCCGCGCGTCGACGGTCACGCCATCGGCCGACGCCCCGACGGCCGTGGCTTCGTAGCCGGCGAGGATCTCGAAGCGCTCGCGATACCGCTCGGTCAGCGCTTCCCCGACTTCCTCGTCCGCTTCGGGGAGCAGGTGTGGGCGGCGGCCGACGATCGTCACGTCACTCCCGAAGGTGCCGAAGAAATGCGCCAGCTCGGCCGCGATATACCCGCCACCGATGATCACCAGGTGATCCGGTCGTTCCTCGAGCTGGAGGGCCTCCGTGCTGGTGAGATAGTCGACCGCTTCGATCCCGTCGATCGGCGGAATCGACGGCCGCGTCCCCGCGGCGATCAGGACCGTGTCGGCGGACGCCCGTCGGCCCTCGTCCGGGCCGGAGACGAGTTCGACGGTCCGATCGTCCACGAACTCGCCGGTCCCCTCGAGGCGGGTATGTTGGGCCGAGTTCGCGAGCCCCTCACGGATCGATCGCGAACTTTCGGCGACCTCCTCGTTGACCTTCCGGACGATCCCCGCGAAGTCGACGTCGGTGACCTCCGCCTCGATGCCGAACTCGGCCGCTTGTTCGATGGTTTCCCGGATCTCGGCGTGGTACAACAGGTGTTTCGAGGGGATGCAGCCCCGGTTGAGACACGTCCCGCCGAGCGGCCCTTTCTCGACGACCGCGACCGACTGCCCGCGATCGGCGGCGACGTTCGCGACGTCCAGGCCCGAACCCGTGCCGATCACCAGGAAATCGAACCGCGCTGCCTGGGTCTCCATACCCCTGACTGGGCCCGGACGTCCGTTAATCCTCGCCGCGTCCCGAATCGCGAGGTGGGAAATCGGTCGTCCGACGGAATCGGCCTGGACAGGCCCTCGACCGAGGCGAGACGGGCGGTCCGTGAGGAGCTGGGACACCAAGGGGGACTCGAGCGCCCCTTACCCCTGAAGGGCGTTCGGTCCGTCGCCGACCCGCTCGTACTTGTCCTGGAACTCCTGGATGAGCTGGCCCATCTTCGCGTACCAGTCGTTGAGCATGCGTTGCATATCCTCGGCGATCTGGGTCGGGTCGGTCGGGTAGTAGACGTGGTAGTATCCGCCCTGATCGTAGTTGACCTGCTCCTTCTGGATGAACCCGCTCTGGAGGAGTCGCTGGATCGATCGGTACGCCGTGGAGCGTTCGCGGTCGACCGCCTCGGCGACCTCGTCGATCGTCAGCGGCTCGTCGTGATCCACGAGGACACGGAAGGCGTGCTTGTCGAGTTCCTTCAGGCCGTGGATGCACTCCAGCAGCCCCTCGCACTCCATGTCCTGCTGGAGTTGTTCGGCCAGCGAATGTGCCATACCGATACGCGGACTAGGCCCATGGCCGGGATAAGGATTTTGTGGAACTCACACACTATCGATGCGGCCCGATTCCGGCGTATCCGCGGGCCTATCCGGAAGGTCGGCATGCGGCGATCGCGACCGTTTCCGGCCGTGTCCGCCGGGCGACGATCTCGAAGCCGGCGCCGGTCAGCTGGGCGACGATCTCGTCGGGTCCGTAGCGCTCGTCGACGGGCGGGCCCTCCGCCCCCGCACCGTCGGCCGACCAGTCGACGGTGACCATGCGCCCGCCCGGACGGAGCACGCGAGCGAGCTCGTCCATGGCGGTCGGGGAGTAATACTCGTGGTGGGTGTCGACCGAGAACGCCAGGTCCAGGGCGTCGGTCGCCAGCGACAGCGCCGATGCCTCCGCGGTCAGGAGATGGACGTGCCCCGGCAGTCCCTTGGCCCGGAACCGGCGGTGCATCGCCGGCTGGAGATCCACCGCGAACAGCGTGCCCACGAAGGGCGCCACGTCCGTCGCGAAAAACCCCGTCCCCGAGCCCAGATCCATGACCCGATCGCCCGGCGACGGATCGAGCAACTCCAACAGCTCTTCCCGGGAGCAAAACCGGTAGCGCACGGGATCATCGAGGGCGTCCGCGCGCTCGACGGGGAACGTGTGAAAGCCCATACCCCCCTCTGCACCGCCGGTGGCTTGATCGCGTTGGTGCGCCCGCCGCGGCTATATGCCCGTGGGGGGCTTCGTTCAGACATGGCGGAGACGTTCGTCGTGATCGGCGGTGACGCGGCGGGGATGAGCGCCGCGAGCAAGGCCAAGCGCGACGACCCGGACCTCGAGGTGATCGCCCTCGAGCGGAGCGAGTGGGTCTCGTATGCCGCATGCGGGTTGCCCTATTACGTCAAGGGCGATGTCCAGTCCCTCGCGGACCTGGTCGCGATGGAGGCCGAGACGTTCCGCGAGGAGCGAGATATCGACCTCCGAACCGGCCACGAGGCCGTGGGGATTGATCCGGAGGCTCGCACCGCCACGGTCGAGGCCGAGGGACGTGCCTACGAACAGGGCTTTGACGCACTCCTCTTGGCGACCGGCGCGAGGGCGATCGAACCGCCGATTTCCGGCAGGGACCTCGAGGGCGTGTTCACGCTCCGGAGCATGGACGAGGGCGAAGCCATCCACGCGTACGTCCGGGCGAACGATCCCGATCGGGCCGTCATCGTCGGCGGGGGCTACATCGGCGTGGAGATGGCCGAGGCGCTGTCCGCCCACGACATCGAGATCGAGATGTTCGAAATGCTGTCGGGGATCCTCCAACCCTTCGGCGCACGGGCGGCCGAGGTCGTCGCCGACCACCTCCAGGAACAGGGTGTGGAGCTCCACCTGAACACCGCCGTGGAGCGGTTCGTGGGCGAAACTGCCGTGGAGGCCGTCGAGTCAGAAGCCGGAACCACGCCCGCCGATCTCGTCATCGTGGGGGTGGGCGTCGCGCCGAACGTCGAGCTCGCCGAGGCGGCGGGGATCGACCTCGGGGCGACGGGGGCGATCGCCACGGACGAATACGGCCGGACGAACGTCGATGATGTCTACGCCGCGGGAGACTGCGCGGAGGACACGCACGTCGTCACCGGCGAGCCCGACCACGTTCCGCTCGGGTTGACCGCGAACCGGGCCGGGCGGGCCATCGGGGCAACCGTCGCCGGGACCCCGACCCCGACGGGCGGGACCGCGGGCACGGCGATCGTCAAGGCCTTCGAGATCGGCGCCGCCCGCACCGGCGTCATCGACGACGACCGGGCGGCCGAGGCGGGTTTCGAGCCGGTCTCGGTCACGATCGGCGCCAAGACGCGGCCGCATTATTATCCCGGCGGCAGCGAACTGACGGTGACCCTGATGGCCGACGAGGCGACCGGGCGCGTGCTCGGGGGGAGCGTCGCCGGGGCCGAGGGCGTCAAGCGGATCGACACGGTGGCGACGGCGCTGCATGGGGAGTGCACGGTCGCGGAGCTCGAGCGCCTCGACCTCGCGTACGCGCCGCCGTACAGCCCGGTGTGGGATCCGATCCTCACCGCGGGCCGGGTGCTGGGCGGCAAGTTGGAGGGGGCGGCATGACGATCGAGCAGCTCCGGGCGGAGATCCCCGCCCTCGCGGACGTGACCTACCTCAACTACGGGGCGACCGGGCCGAGTCCTCGGCCGGTCGTCGAGGCCGTCGCGGAGTTCGTCGCCTGGCACGAACACGAGACGCCGGCCGGCGAAGGGATGTACCCCGCCGCCTTCGACACCTACGAGGACGTCCGGGCGACGGTGGCCGACCTCCTCGGCTGTGCCCCGACCGAGGTCGCGCTCACCGAGAGTACGTCCGACGGGATCAACCGGTTCGTCGGCGCCTTCGATTGGAACGCCGGGGACGTCGTCGTCCGCACCGACATGGAGCATCCCGCCGGGATCCTCCCGCTCGATCGGCTCGCGCGCCGTCGCGGCGTGGAGCTGCGCGTCCTCGAGAGCGAGGCCGGGCGGATCGACCCGGGCCACTACGCCGAAACGGTACAAGGGGCGGACCTCGTGGTCCTGAGCGCGCTCACCTGGACCTACGGGACCCACCTGCCAGTGGCCGAGTTCGTCGATATCGCCCACGAGGCCGGGGCGCGCGTCCTGGTCGATGCCGTCCAGTCGGTCGGGCAGTGTCCCGTGGACGTGCGGGCGTGGGGGGCTGACGCCGTGGCCGCCGCCGGCCACAAGTGGTTACTCGGGCCCTGGGGGAGCGGGTTCCTGTACGTGGACGGCGAGCTCGCCGCGGACCTCGAGCCGGGCGCGATCGGCTACCGGAGTGTCGACGACGCGGAGGGCGGTGACTACGAGCTCAAACCGGGGGCCACCCGATTCGAGGTGGGGACGACCAACCCCGGCCCCCACGTCGGGCTCCAGACGGCGATCGAGCGGTGCCAGGACATCGGGATCGGAACGGTCGAGGACCGGATCGAACGGCTCGCGGGGCGGCTGGTGGCCCGCCTCCCCGAATCAGCCGTCCTGAGTCCGTCCGAACCGGAGTCGGGGCTCGTGACGATCGCGGTCGACGATCCCGAAGCGACGGTCGAGACGCTGGCCGAGGCGGGGTTCGTGATCCGGTCGATCCCGGAGCCGGACGCGATCCGGGTCTCGGTCCATGCGGTCAATACCGAGGCGGAGCTCGACGCGCTCGTCGAGACGTTGCGGGACGTGCGCGGGTAGGCAAACGCTCACTCGAGCTCTTCGAGGACCCAGCCGAACCGTTTCTCCCAGTATTCCTCGCTTCGGGGCTTCTTACTCTGTCCGTGGGTCTTCCGGTCCTCGAGCTGTCGCTCCACCGCGTCGCGGGCCTCGTTGATCGCCTGCCGGGCCCCGAATCCCTCGCCCGAGGCGAGGAAGAGCCCGCGATCGGTGAAGACCCGAACACGGGCCATCAGCAACCGCCGACCGCGCCGTCGCTCGTCGTGCTCGTGGAGGTGGACCTTCGCGTCCAGTACCGACATGCCGGTATCGCGGTCATCAAAGCGCTCGAACATCTCGAGGACCTCCTCCTGGGTCATGTCGTCGAGCAGGTCGATACCGTAGATCTGGACCGCCCGGTTGCCTTCCGCCTCCCACGTCAGCGCGTCGAGGACGTCGGTTTTCGTGACGATCCCGTAGGGCCGTCCGTCCTCGGCGACCAGGAGCGAGGAGCCGCCGATCTCGAACATCCGCTCGACGGCGACATCGAGCGTGTCCTCGGGGTCGATCGTCGCGACGGGCGAGCTCATCAGATCCCGGACCGGCAGGTCGAGCATGCGGGTGCTCTCGCCTTCGCGGGCCCCGAACCCGCCGCGCCCGGACGTGCCACTGCTGTCGCCGAAGGCGTGTTGCCCGCCCGGCCCGCCGCCCTGGCTGCGCATCTCCTCGCGGACCCGGAAGTCGAGCACGTCGAACACGCTCAGGATCCCGACCGGATCGGCGTCCTCGATCACCGGCAGGTGGGTGACGCGGTGTTCCCGGAATCCGTGGATCGCCGCCCCGACGGTATCGTCGGGCTGTAACGTCCGCAGGTCCCGCGTGTACACGTCCTCGACAGTGGCGGCATCGAGGAACGGCTGGACGGTCTCGAGGATCCCGTCGACATCGACCACCCCGCGCAGCCGACGCCCCTCGAAGACCGGAAGGATCTGTGCGTCGCTGTCGAGCATCAAGCGGGCGACCTTCCGCACGTCCTCGTTCGGGGCCAACCGCGGCACGTTCCGCGCGAGGGTGCGGAGCTTCTGGTTCGGCTGGAGGTGCGACGTGACCAGTTGGCGTCGCGTGATGACGCCTTGGTACACGTCGCCCTCGATGACGATGCCCTTGACCGCGGGGTCATCGAAGATGCCGACGAGCGTGGATGCCGGCGCGTCCGGGTCGTGGGTCGTGATGTCCTGGGTGACGATATCGGAGATTTCCATGATTCGATGAAGGTCCTGCACCCGCCCGACTCGGGAGAGTGCGCTCGCCTCCACATTGACGACTGCAACAGAAGAACCCCGAGGCCGATTTTCGGTCGGGAACGTCACGTCGAGATCGGGTCGTGGTTTACCCGCCGAGGTACCGCCGCGGGAGATGGCGCTGGACCGGACGGGGTACGCGACGCCCGATCGCAATGGCCATCTCCGCGAGGTGGCGCCGAAGGAGCATATAGGTCGTCGAGACCGCGAGCACCGCGCCGACCAGCCACCCGGTCCACCCGGGGCCGACCGCCATCACCGGGAACGCGACCACGGCGGCCACGATCAGGTCCTCGGGCGCGCCGTCGTACCGGATCGCCCGATGGGGCGGGAGCCACCGGCCGTGGACGTGCGAATAGACCGCCCGGTCCGACGAGGCCTCCCACGGGCGCAGCTCCAGTCCACCCCCGAGCGCGTCCATGACGGCATGGAGAGTCGCGGCGGCCACCGCCACCGCGAGGGCGGTCGTCCCGACCGTCGGGACCGCGAGGGCCAGGCCGACGGACACGGCCGTGGCGCCGATGCCGAGGAACGGGAAATGGAGGGTCTTGCGGTGGCCCACGTAGAGGTCCAGATCCGGGGCGATCCCGCCCAGGAACCCCGCGACCAGGACCAGGGGGGCCAGCTCCGGGGCATGGACCGCCACCGGCACCGCGAGAAGCATGCCCCAGAGCCCGTGGGTCGTGGCCATCATTGTGACGTTCTGTAGGCGACGGGATCGATAAGAGCCTTGTGACGATCCCGCCGGATGGAAAACGCCCAAACATTCACGCCGTTGGCCACCCTCCCCGGTATCGCATAAACTTCGACGAATTCACCGGCACGATCCAGCACCGTCTGGAGCTCCCGGACACCGGCCGGACCGTGCGCGCGATCCGCGCGACCCTGATGAGCCTCGGCGAACGCCTCCCGGAAGGCCATGCCGAAGACTTCGCGGCGTCGCTGCCTGTCGAGATAAAGTGGTACGTGACCGGGGCAGTCCACGAACACGGACAGCGCTTCGACTGGCAGGAGTTTCTCACCCGGGTCCGCGAACGTGAAGGCGAGGGTGTCGAAGCCCCCGAGGCGGCGTATCACGCCCGGGTGATCGTCGATCTCACGATCGACCTCGTGCCGGGATCGGACTTCGAGCAGTTACGCGACGCGCTGCCGGAAAGTGAACAGGAGGAAGACTGGGGCAACCTGTTCGAACTCGTCGACGCCGGCGGCTGGGACCGGACCCGCGAGGCGGAGACCAGCGGCGGTCCGCAGGCCTGAGTGGGACCGGGGCCGTTTTCCGCCCGGTCCGGGAAGCCAGGGTCGATCCCGCCCGGCATGCTTCGATTCCTCGCACCCGTGTTCATCGCACTCCTCGCGGCCGGGATGGGCGTCATCCTGGCGACGGGGCTCCGGCGAGGGAACATGCCGGCCGTGGTCAACGCCGCCGTCTGTTTGGCGCTGACGCTCGTGCCGATCGCCCTCGAGTTCGTGCACGTCAGGCGCCTGGGTGATGTGGCCGGGCTCTATCCGGTCCTGCCGGCGGCGATCGGGCTCGTCTGTCTGTTCCATGCTTACGGCATGCTGGGCCCGTACGACGACATCTGGTGGTGGGATCACCTGACCCACCTCATCGCGGCCGGGATTCTCGCCGCGCTCGTCTCGAGCACCCTACCGGTGCTGGGTTTGGACGGCCCGCTCGTCGGCGCCCTCATCGTCATCGGGATCACCGGCCTGGCGGGCATTTTCTGGGAGCTGATCGAGCTGTTCGCGCGGGCGGTGGGGCGGACGGTCGAGCTCGAACCGGTGCTCGTCCACTACGGCTGGTGGGATACCGCCCTTGATCTCGGATTCGATCTCCTCGGGGCGCTTCTCGTCGTCGTGTTCGGGCTCCGGCCGTTCCGGGACGCGGCGGCCGCCTATCCGGCCGCGAGCGAGTTGCTCTTCGAACTCCTAGTCGGCGGCATCGTCGTGGGAACGGTCGTCCTCGCAGTTGCCAACCGGCACCTGCACGGGGACCCCGAGGGGTGAGGACCCGGGCCGGACATCGTCCGGCCCCCGTGACCGGGCGGGTCCTCACACCCGATAGTCGGTCACCAGTTCCTCCTCGAGTTGCTTGAGGCGCTCCTCGTGGTCGGTCAGCGCCTGCTCGAGGGATTCCGCGACCGAGCCAGCGGGCTGCCGACTCGTGAACGCCGGCGGCGCATCACGGCGGATCACCTCGCATTCGTAAAAGTGCAGGCGGAGCTCCTGATGGGACCAATGGCTGCCGCACCCGGGGCAGGTCGGCATGAAGGTACCATCGACGCCGACCCCCATAATCGCTACCCAGTCCGTCAGTTTCGGTGAGTGTCACGGCCGCGGACGGGAGCACAGGGTTTTGCCCTCCGTGGCACTTGGAACGACATGACCATCCGGATCGGCGCGATCGGGCTGGGCGGGCTGGCCCACGTCGAGCTGGATCACCTCGCCTCGATGGCGGACGTGCGCATCGTCGCGGGCGCCGACATCGCCGCCGAAGCCAGGTCGGTGTTCGAGGACACCTTCGCGAGCCCCGCGTACCGGGACTACACCGACCTCCTGGCGAACCACGGTCACGAGCTCGACGCCGCGATCGTGGTCACGCCACACACCCTCCACTGCGAGCAGACCGTTGCCTGCCTGGAACGGGGCATGGACGTGTTCGTCGAGAAGCCGATGGCGACCTCGGTCGGCGACGCCCAGCGGATGACGGCGGCCGCCGACGAACGCGGGCTCGTGCTGGCCGTCGGCTACCAGCGACGGTTCCATCCGGCCTTCCGGGAGTTACGACGGCTGGTCTTGGCGGGACGCCTTGGGGCGATCCACATGGTGTCGGGCGTGTTGGGCCAGGCCTGGATCGACACCCATCGGGGCAGCTGGCGGGTCGACCCGAGCCTCTCGGGCGGGGGGCAACTCTACGACTCGGGGTCCCACCTGCTCGACGCCCTGCTTTGGATGACGGGCGCGGTCCCCGTGGTCGTCGGCGGACGGATGACCTTCGACGCGCCCCGCATCGACGTCAACAGCGCCATCACCGCGGAGCTCGAGGCCAACGGGGAGCGGGCGCTGGCGACGATCGCCATCAGCGGGGACGGGTCCGCGCCCACGCCGTTCGAACGGTACGTGTGCTGGGGCACGGACGGCCGGGCCACCCTGGAGGACGGACAGCTCCACGTGTTGCCGAGCGACGGCGATCTCTATCGGGTCGAGCTCGACAAGGAGATCAGTTTCCAGGACCTGACCGGCCGGAAGCTCGAGAACTTCCTCGGGGCCGTCCGCGGGAACGAAGAGCCCGCGGCCACCGGCGAGGACGGCCTGCTTGTGACCGCGTTCACGGAAGCGATCTACGAGGCCAACGAAACGCGATGCGACGTGGAGCTCGACCGCGCGCTGGTGGAGGAGGCGGCCCGCCCGCGATAACGGACGAGCCCAGATCGCGGCTATCGCATCTCCGCGAGGGACCGCACCGAGTCGTCCCGGGCGCTGATCCATGCGGTGAGTCGCTCGGCCGTCGTCGCCCCGCGCGGAAACATCAGGCATTCGGCGTCACCATCGTCCCGGACGTGGAAGGTCGCCTCCAGGGCCGGCTGGCCGTGCGCATCGGTGCGGCTGGGGTCGTCGGATCGGTTGTCATGCATAGGCCAACGTGTGGGGTTGCTTCATCGGCCGTTGGGATCGTCCGGATAAACGCCGCCTGCCGATTATCGCGCGCCGGGAACGGCCGCCGGCTTCGCCACGCCTACCAAACGGACTCGCCGGCCAAGTATCCCTCGGGATCCTGCGGGACGAAGCCCTGATACTCGGCGACGCGGTCGGCGTAGTCCGCGAAGCCGTCCTCGCGGAGTTCCGCGGCGTACCGGTCGGCGAGGTGGTCGTCCTCGTGTTCCATGTCGTACCAGGCCTGGTAGGCGCCGCCCTCGGCGAGGACCTCCATCATCGGGTCCGTCAGGGCGTGGGTAGCGTCGGGGTTCCCGCCGGCGCGGTCGTGGATGACCTCCATCTTTCGCTTTGCCTTCCAGTCCTCGAGGAGCGCGATGCCCTCCCGGGCCTTCTCGGGTCGCTCCTGGGCGAGGTTGGTCGTCTCGTGGGGATCCTCGGCGAGATTGTAGAGCGAGACCGGATCCAGCGGCCGGAGGCCGTCGTGGTAGGTCCGAATCAGGATCCAGTCGTCCCACCGGACGGCCCGCTCGCACGAGAGCGCCCCCTGGGTCGTCACGAGGTACTCGCGGCCATCGGGGCGGCCCTCGGTAAGGGAGGGGGCGAACGAACGGCCGTCCCAGCGGTCGGGGACCGTCCCGCCGGCGAGGTCCGCCAGCGTCGCGGACAGGTCGATATTGTAGTAGAAGTCCTCGTCCACGCCCGGCTCGATGTCGGGGCCGCTGACGATCAAGGGGATATTGCACGGTGGATCGTCCGCGGTCACGTGGTTGCCGTAGATGTTGCGCTCGCCCTGGCTCTCCCCATGGTCGGCCGAGAGGACGATGAGGGTCTCCGCGAGCACGCCCGCCTCGTCGAGACGAGCCAGCAGCTTGCCGATGTGATCGTCCATGTAGCGAATGCCCGTGTCGTAGCCGTCGATCCACTGGACGAGTTCCTCGCGGGTGGCGAGCTCGTCGGGCTGTCGGGGGAGCGACGGATCCCAGACGGGCGGCTCGCGGGCGCCGAACTGGCCGTAGCTCTCCATCTGGGCGTCGAGGGTCGCCTGGTCCGGCCAGTCGGGGCCGGGCGCGTCCTCGAAGGGGTTACCGTACACGATCGGCGTGTCGTAGGGGGCGTGCGGGTCCCAGAAGTTGACGTGGAGGTACCAGTCCTCCTCGGTGGCATGGTCCTCGAGCCACCGTTCGGCGAACGGATAGATGACGTCGGCACACTCGAAGCCCCGCTCGCCGGTGTCGATCCACTCCTCGAAGCCGTCGATCGTGTGCCAGGCGCCGTGGCGCTGTGGGAACGGGCTGATGAACGCCGTGCGGTGGTCGGCCTGGCGCAACACCGTCGGGAGCGAGCGGTAGCCGTCGTTGGCCGTGTTCGTCGAGCGCCGCGCCCCGCGGTGACGGATGTCCGCGTTGCGGCCGCCGTGGTTGATCACCCCGGTGTGGAAGCCGAACCGGCCGGCGAGAAACGCCGTCCGCGAGGGCAGACAGGGGACATCGGTCGCGTACAGGTTCGCGAACCGGCGGCCATCCGCGGCCAGGGCATCGATGTGCGGCGAGGTCTCGCGGTGGTAGCCGTAACAGCCGAGGTGATCGGGGCGCAGCGAGTCCGCATCGATGTACAGGATGCGCATGGGTGACACGGGAGCAGGACCCGTTTAGAAATGGGGGTCTCGATGCCCAGCCCCGGCACCGCAACCGTTAGCACCGGCCGGCGACCTCGATCGGGCATGACGGACCAGGACGATCCGGGGGCACGGTTGCGCGCACAGCTCGAGGCGCCGGGCATCGCGGTGATGCCGGGCTCGTACGACGCGCTCTCGGCCATGCTGGCCGAGCAAGCGGGCTTCGACGTCGTCTTCACCTCGGGGCTGAGCCTGTCGGCCTCGCTGTTGGGCAAGCCCGATCTCGGGCTCATGACCGCCTCCGAGAATATCGATCGGGTCCGCGCGATCGCGCGGGCGATCGACGTGCCGCTGGTGGCGGACATGGATACGGGGTACGGGAACGCGCTCAACGTCCGCCGGACGATCGCCGAGACGATGGATGCCGGCGTCGCGGGCGTGATCCTGGAGGATCAAGAGTGGCCCAAGCGGTGTGGCCACATGTCCGAAAAACGCGTCGTCCCGACCGTGGATCACGCCCGACGGATCCGGGCCGCCGCGGACGTCCGGGACGAACACGAGCGCGACCTGGTGATTATTGGACGGACCGACGCACGGGAGCCGCATGGCCTCGCGGAGGCCCTCGAACGGGGGGACGTCTACGCGGAGGCCGGCGCGGACGTCGTGTTCGTGGAGGCCCCACAGTCGCGTGCGGAACTCGGGCGGGTCGCCGACGCGGTCGACGTCCCGACGTTCGCGAACATGATCGAGGGAGGCGTCACCCCGTTTCTGCCAGCCGACGAGCTCGAGGCGATCGGCTTCGACATCGTCGTCTATCCGCTCTCGCCGCTCTTTGCCGCCACGCGGGCGATGCAGGACAGCTATGCGGCCTTGGCCGACGAAGGGACGACCGCGGGCGTGGAGACCGTCTCCTTCGACGAGTTCGAGGAGGTGATCGATGCGGAGGCGTTTCGGGCGCGCGAACGCAGCTACGCCGGTCTGTTCGAAGGGAGCCAGTAGCCCTGACCGGACCCCGAGCTCACGCGCCGCGACCGGGGACGGAGGGCACGTTCACTTTCACCGTACCACCGGCATCGATTTTTTGCCGGCCGGCCGAATCCTTCCGGCGCCGATGGCCGCACCTGCCGACCCGATCGAACGGACGTGGCGGGTCCGGGAGCCATCGCCACACGTCGTCGACGGGCTCGTGGGCGCACTGGATGTGGCCAGGCCGGTGGCGGTCGTCCTCGCCAACCGTGGGGTCACCGACCCCGATGCCGCGAGTCGGGCGCTCGCACCCGGCCGCGCCGAGATGCACCCCGCCACCGCCCTGCCCGACGCGACACGGGCGGTCGATCGGCTGTCGACGGCCGTCGAAGGGGCCGAGCGCGTTCTGCTCTATGCCGACCGTGACGTCGACGGCGTCGCCGGGGCCGTCGCGCTGGCCCGCGCCTTCACCCGTCTCGAGCACGACGTCGAGGCCCATCTCCCGAAAAAATACGACAGCTTCGGGCTCGACGAGGACGTTCTCGTGGACGCGGCGCACGAATACGACCTCGTCGTGACGGTCGATTGCGGGACGACCGACGCCGGCGCGATCGACTCGGCCCGGCACGCCGGCCTCGAGTGCATCGTGATCGACCACCATGAGGTAGAGGACCCGTTCCCGATCGACGTGCCCTTCGTCAACCCGACACGCCCGGATGCGGGCTATCCGAACCCGGGACTGGCCGCCGGCGCCATCGCGTACAAGGTGGGCCGGCTGCTGGTGGAGACCGTCGAGCCAGCCGCGGTGACCGCATACGACCGGGACGGCCTCGTCCTGGCCGCCCTCGCTACGCTCGGCGATTACGTCCCACTGACGATCGAGAACCGCGCGCTGGTCCGGACGGGGTTCGCCCGGCTGGACGAGACCGACCTGGCCGGGGTCCGGGCGCTCGCAGATCACTGCGGCGTCACGTCCATCCGGGATCTCCGGTGGTCGCTGCTGCCGCTACTGGCGGCCGCCGAGGAGGCGGGCGCCCGGATGTTCCCCTACGAGGTGTTCCTGGGCCGGCGGGACATGGACGCGGGCATCGAGCAGCTCGAATGGCTCCGCCAGGAACGCAAACGGAAGCGCGAGGATCGGGTCGACCACCTCCTCGATCGGGTCGCGGACGACCTCGAGGGACCCCTGGCCGTGATCGAGGCCGAGCAGTACGTCGACGGGGCGGCCATCTCGCGAGTCGCCGAGCACCTCGGGCGGCCCACGATCGTGTACCAGCGCCGGGCCGACGGCGTCATCGCGAACGGTCGGACCGACACCGAGATCGATTTCCGCGCACTCTTCGCGGCCTGCGAGGACCTCCTCGATGATGCCTGGGGCCATCCCGGCGCGGCGGGGTTTCGGACCGCCGCCGATCGCGTCGAGGAGGTCTGCGGGCGCATCCGGGACGGCCTCGAGGAACAGTACGCCGAGGCGGACCTCCGGCCCACCGTCGAGATCGATGCCCGGCTGTCCCCGGACGCGCTCACCCCGGAGCTGATCAGGGCGCTCGAGCGCCTGGGGCCGTTCGGGACCGGGCACCCGCGGCCGGCGTTCCTGCTCGAAGGGCTCCACCTCGAGCGGGTGCGCCTCTTCGGCGACGCACATCGCCACGTCGCCTTTCACCCCCGGGAGTCCGACGAGCTCGCGCTGCGCCAGTGGAACGGCCGGGCCGCGGCCGACGGGCTCGTCGCGCCGGTCGTCGCGGATCTCGTCGGCGAACCGGCCTGGGATACCTACCAGGATCGCCCGGCCCTCGACATCGTGGATTTCCGCGTCCCGGACGGAATGTCGTGACCGTCGCCCGTTCGTGAAACGATCAACGATTTGGGGCTCGCCCGGGACGTGCCGGCATGGACGCGCTCGAGGTCGTGCTCCGGTTGCTCGCCGGGCTCTTGTTGATCCTGGCCAACGCCTTCTTCGTCGCGATCGAGTTCGCGCTGACGCGGGTTCGCCAGTATCCCGAAGCGGAGTTCGACACCCCCGGCCTGCGGCGGGCCTGGGAGATGACCCATGACCTCGAGATCTACCTGACCAGCTGCCAAGTGGGTATATCGGCGACCAGTATCGCCGTCGGGATCGTGGCGGAACCGGCGCTGGCGGGGCTGATCGAACCGTTCTTCGAGCAGACGCTGCTCGCGTCCGCCGGGGCCGCCGCCATCCTTGCGTTTCTCATTATCAACCTGCTCCACCTCACCCACGGCGAGCAGACCCCGACGTATCTCGGCGTCGAGCGCACCAAATTCGTCGCGCGATACGGGGCCCGCCCGCTGTACTGGTTCGCGATGGCGATCTACCCGATGATCTGGGTGGGCGATAGCGTCGCCAAGTGGACGCTCGGCCTGTTCGGCATCGAGATGACGGGCGCCTGGCTCGAGACCGAAGCCGACCGCCAGTCCTCCCGCGCGGACCTCCGCCACCGCCTCGACTCGATGCTGCGCCGGAGTGACGTCTCCGAAGAGCGCCGCCAGGAGATCGTCAACGCCTACACGGTGGGCGAACAGCCCGTCGCGGACGTGATGACCGATCGCGGGGATATCGTCGCGCTCTCGACCGAGATTCCGGCCGAGGACAACCTCGAACGGATGGCGACGAGTCCACACACGCGGTTGCCGCTGGTCGGTGACTCCCTCGAGGACCTCCGGGGGATCGTGTACGTCCCGGCCGTCCTCGATCAGGTCGACGCGTTGCGCTCGGGCGCGACGAACTTCGAGGCCGTCGCGGCGGGCCCGATGACGCTGTCGGCGGACACGGCCATCAGCGCGGCCTTCGATGCGTTCCAGGAGGCCCACCAGGAACTCGCACTCGTGACCGGGGAGTCGGACGGGGACGTCGTCGGGCTCGTGACCGCGACCGACGTCCTCGAGGCCGTGATGGGCGAGCTCGAGGACCCGCTGGATCTCGAGTTGGGATCCCCGTAGCCCCACCCACTACGCGTTCGTCACGACCGCGGGTCCCGCCCTCCCGATCGGCGCGATCCTGTGGTGGCTGATCGTGGAACGGCACGACGTGGGCGGATACGTCCCCGCGAGCCTGACCGGGATCCTGACGGCCATCGGGACCTGAGCCTCTGGACGCTCCTCTTCGTCGGGATATGGGGGATCGAGCTGGCGCTGGTCGGGCCGGTCCCGTACCTGCGCGGCGCCGTGCTCGGGCTGGTGATCGTGGCCGTGGCGATCGCCGGGCTCCCCGTCATGGATGCCCGCCGGCGCGTGGGTCGCGCACCGGCGGCCTCATCCCGGCACATCGAGGGCGGGATCGCGATCGACCCCTCGCCGGCCGGGTCGTTACTCGTCCGCGGGCGCCTGCACCCGCGTCGCCCAGCCGTCCCCGGGGATGACGGCCTCGATCTCGATCTCGATCATGGCCGCCTCGAGGACGAGGCCGTCGATCTCGATCAGCGTCCCCGCCGGGAACTGCGCCGGCTCACCGAAGTACTCCATGTGGGCCTCGTGAAACCCGTCGACCGCATCGTCGTCCATCGTGATCACGAAGACCCGGTGGCGGATCACGTCCTCGAGGCCCCCGCCGAGTTCCTCGAGGTGTGCGGCGATGTGCTCGTAGACCTGCGTGGTCTGGGTGTACATGTCGTCGGGCCCGACGACCTGGCCGTCCTCGTCGGTCGCGATCACCCCCGCCATGGAGACGTCCCGGTGATCGTCGTGCTCGATCACGACCGCGCGTGCATAGCCGGCGTACCCCTGCGGGCGGTAGACGGTCCGGTCCATCGTCCCGGGAGTGCTCGGAGATCCCGCAAATGTGTTCGGGTTCCTCCACGGGCTGCTCACACGAACTTGATGCCGAGCATCATCAGGATGCCCAGCAGGAAGATTAGAAAGTACACGAGCGAGCGATCGAGGTTCTCGGAGTGTTTAATCTCGGGAATGAGATCGGCGCTCGCGATGTAGATGAAATTGCCCGCCGCAAACGGGAGGAGGGCCGCGGGAATGCCGCCGACGTAGCTCTCGACGGCGATGCCGAGGATCCCGCCGAGGATCACCGTCGCCTGGGTGGCGTAGTTGAGCACGAGTGCCCGCCCGCGACTGAACCCGCCGTGGACGAGGACGCCGAAATCGCCGAGCTCCTGGGGGATCTCGTGGAGCGCGATCGCCAGCGACGTCGTGATCCCGACGGCCGGCGAGGCCAGGAACGCGGCGGCGATGACGATCCCGTCGATGAAGTTATGGATGCTGTCCGAGATCAACACGAGATAGGTGACCGGCTCGTGGTCGTGGGTCGTCCCGTGATGGTGGTGCCAGCTGAGGAACTGTTCGAGGACGTAAAAGGAGCAGAACCCGGTCAGCAACGCGAGCGACAACGGGAGGGTATCCTCGGCTCCGGTTGCCCGGATCGAACGGGGCAACAGGTGGAGGACGGCGCCGCCCATGAGACTCCCCGCCGCGAGGGCGACGAGGGCAAGCAGGATGCGATCGAGCAGATCCTCCCGGAAAAACAGCGCAACGATGCCGATCCAGGCGATCAAACTGATCGTAAACGTCGCCCCCAGCGTCCACCACAGCGCCTCGGTCACGACCGGACGTCGGGCCGGGGGTGACCTGATTGTTGCTGTTTGGCTGAGGGCCGTCGGGGGGCGAACGACCCGGATGGCTTTATACGCCGATCCGGTTGGTCCCCACGGAGACGCCATGTACGGCACCATCCTCGTCCCCGTCGACGACAGCGACCCGTCGCGGCGCGCGCTGGGGCACGCCCTCGAACT
>CAZAYR010000003.1:0-48549 GCA_964489365.1 uncultured Salinarchaeum sp. | reverse complement strand
CTCGGTCGAGATCGGTGACGTGGTCGCAGTAGAGTCTGCCGAACAGAAGGGTGTATTGGGCGAACAAGGCAAGGTTTCCCCACATCCGTTCACGAGTAGCCTGGAGATGAACACCGGCAAGTCCACCACCGCAACGGTGTCATACGACGACGAATTTACGTGGGACGTCTCGGGGAACAACTCGTTCCTCGGAGATTTCGAACTCGCGAACGTCTGACCGGTTTCGGACAACTGGTGCCCCATATTATGCACATCCGTGGTTCGTTCCGGGAACGGTCCCCATTCAATGACATTCCGGTCGTCGCGCTGGTCACCTACGTGATCGCCCTGCTCGCCTGGCTCGCGATCATCAACCGCTGGCTCCCAATGTCGGGAGGCGGCACGGACATGCAGATGTCCGAGCCAGGCGTGCCGGAAGCGATGGCGATCACGAACGGACTCACGGGCGCCGGCCTCTACCTGTTCATGTGGGGGGTGATGATGATCGCCATGATGTATCCCTCGTCGGTGCCGCTCTTCCGGTTGTACTACAGGACGATCGAGGGGACAACCACACCGGGGAAGGCCGCCCGGGTCGGAGCGTTCATGGGAACGTTCGCGCTGGTTTGGACGCTGACGGGAATCGTGCCGCTTCTCGTCAATGCAGTGGTGCCGCTCGCGACCATCGCGAACCAGCACACCGGTTTCCTGATGGGTGGCTCGCTCCTGCTACTGGCTGGCTATCAGGTGTCTCCGTACAAATCCCGGTGCCTACGGTACTGCCGATCGCCACTCGGGTTCTTGATGAGCCACCAACAGCCGGGCGTTCGCGGGGCCGTCCGGATGAGCTGGACGTTCAGCGTCTTCTGTGTCGGCTGCTGTTGGGCCCTGTTCGCGTTCATGGTGGTCGTGGGCTCGATGAACATTCTCTGGATGGCGATCATCACGATCGTGCTCTCGCTCGAACGGATCGTCGGCTGGGGTGAGCGGTTGGCGCGTGTGACCGGTTTCATCGCTGGGGTCGCCGGGATTGCATACATCGCGATCTCGATGGTCTAATGCCAGCCGCTCACGGTCGAGGAGTCTGCGCTTTCTGCTTTGTGTCGGCGCATGGGGGAGGATGGAGGTTGCTTGTTCTCCGGTTCTGACGATAGCCGTTGGAACCACGTTTCCAAACCGTGGGACCATTGGCCCTTCGGAGGACGGTGGGAAGCGTTCGAAACGCAAGCAAGTGATACCTAGGATGCTAGGATGGTCGATTCGACGCTATCGCTCTACTCGACCCGTTTCCAGCCGGGATATCCTCAACACCAGCACAATCGTCAGCGACCGCCGAACACCCCAGCCCTTACAGCGGATGGTACCGACTGCACAAATACCCACGAGTTAGGTATGCAACCCCGACGGTCGAAGCTCATCTCGCCGCAAGGCGCGTGACAGACAATGGCTGACGCACACAAACCCGACTGCGAATCGGAGGCGGTCGACTGCCGCTTCACCATCCAGTCGGAGAACGAAACCGAAGCGATCGAACTGGTCAACGCCAACGCACCCGCGAACGGGCCGGACGACTCTGGTGAGGAGATCCGGGATCACTCCCGGCAGGTGGTCTGATCATGGCCTCGGAATCGCCGATCAACCAGGGCGTCGACGCCGAGCAACTGGCGAATTTCGCGGACCATGCCGCCGAGCATCCCGAAGAAGTGCAACTCGGCCTGAGCGCGCAATCCACGTACGAGGGCACCGCGGCCCACAGCCTGGCGACGATCGATTCGTACGTTCTCGGCGGCGAGACGATCGACCGAGAGACTCGCGAGTACCGGATCCCATACGGGGGCTGGAAGGAAGTGCTGGACGCGGCCGGCTGGGTCGGTGCGACCGATCGGTTGGAGCCGATCGAGGTCGCCCTCTCCGCACTGGCCTCCTGTATCAACGTCGGCATCACCATCAATGCCGTCGCACAGGGGGTCGAGATCGGGCGTCTCGAAACCTGCGTGCGCACGGATTTCGACCCCGGGGTCCTCTTCGGCCTGGAGGACCTCGGCAACGCCGACCGGGTGTTCCGAAACCTGACCGCGGACGTGACGATCGAGAGCCCGGACCTCGACAAGGACGAGATCGACGAATGGGCGCGACGAGCTCCCGTGTATACCCTCGTGTCGCTCGAACAGGACGTCAACCTCTCCATCCATACCCCGGCCGAGGTGGAGGCGGACGACTAAGGAGACCAACAATGGCAAACTCACTCGACGTCGACAAACTCGAACGCGCGGTAAAGTCCGTCTACAAGGACGTCGCGGAGGATCCCGATGAGGAGTATCACTTCGAGATGGGTCGAGGGCTAGCGGAACGCCTCGGGTACCCATCGGAACATCTCGATCACGTTCCTGCGGCGTCCCTGGAATCGTTCGCGGGCGTTGGATACTATTTCGATCTCGCAAATATCGAGGAGGGGGACGCCGTGCTGGACCTGGGAAGCGGTTCGGGCACGGACGTGTTCGTCGCAGCCGTTCACACGGGGGAGACTGGAAGCGTGACCGGCCTCGACATCACGGACCAACAACTCGAGAAGGCACGTTCGTTGCGGGACGCCGCGGGCATGGAGCACGTTTCCTTCGAGCGTGGCTACATCGAGGACATTCCCTTCGAGGACGGAACGTTCGACGCCGTCATCTCGAACGGCGTCATCAACTTATCGCCGGACAAATCGCGAGTCTTCGAGGAGGCGCATCGAGTCCTGGCCACGGGCGGCCGGCTGGCGCTCTCAGATATCATCAGCGAGGAGACGATGCCGGAAAGCATCAAAAACGACGAGGATCTCTGGGCGGCCTGTATCGGTGGGGCCGCCCAGATCGACCGCTACAAGTCGACTATCGAGGCCGCGGACTTTACGGTCACGGATGTCAGGGAAAATCCTCAATACGAGTTCATCTCGGAGCAAGCGGCGAACGCCTGCGAGAAGTACGGGGTCAAGAGTATCTCGTTGCGAGCAACGACGTAACGCCGGGCGAGACTGACGACGCGAGCATGTGCCGTTTCGTCCCGTCGTGCCCTGTCCGCTCCTCGGGTCCGGATGATCAGCAGGGTCGGCACGGCCCAAAACGGGTGAAAACCGCGTTAATCCGCCTGTATGGAGTTGACGCTTTATCGTCACGAATCGAGGAGGTTGGATTGCCATGCAGAACAACAGCGATCGGCTGATCGATCCGGACCGTCTCGACGAACGGACCGTCAAACCAGTCGCGAAATTGGTGGTGGTCGTCGCTGGCCTGTTCCTACTGTGGGCGCTCGTGTCGAACTTACCGGGGATCGATGCGATGATGCCCTGGCCGGCGGTCACCTACGGCGCCGTGTTGGGTGCCGTGCTGACGCTCGCGATTGTCGGCGTGTTGGTCCATGTGGCGATGCGGCTTGAACCGCTGCTGGCCAGAGCAATCACGGGACCGACGGGGGTCTCCGAGGGGATCGCCTCGCTCGTCAAGCAGCTCGTGTTGTTCCTCGCAGTGATTACGGCACATCGTGGGCTTGCCCAACTTCTGGTACCGACGCTCGGGGAGGCGGGTCTCGTCTGGACCTACGACCTACTGTTCCTGATCCTCGCCCTCATCCCGACCGTGATTATCGCCTATCGGCTCTTCGACAACGTCGATCCGATCGCCTCGATGCTCGTCCGGCGGTTCGCAGGGTCTCCGGATAGCGATCGGCAGTCGGAAGCGAACTCCTGAGCTGCGCCTCGAACGCGGAGCTCCATCGCGGCGATCGCATTTGCGAAAGCGGGGGTAACGGCCGGCCGATCGATGAACCATTCGAGCAGCCGTCGGTTCGAGACCACCGATGACACCGCATCGATTCACTTCACTGAAAACCCTGAACACCCCTACCAGGTATTCGTCACTCGCTGTAGCTCGCGGTAACATCGCCTGACGGCGGGGAACATTGCCGGTCCGGCGAGGGTCAGTACCAGGTATCCGTAGCTCCTCCATCCCGTCGGATCGGACCGGACTGCCCGGGCGAACCAGCACGAGGCCTCACCGTACCGCTCGCTCGTCAAGGCCGAAAACCCGAGGCCCCGCGCCAGCCGTCCCATGAACTGTCGGGCGAGCCAGCGACTGCGCTCGGCCATCACCGGTCGGTGCCGGTCCCGGATGCGCGGGTAGGCCGCGTCCCGCCGGGCCACATAGCGATCGGTCAGCTGCTCGTGGCCACCGATTCGCCGTTCCACCAGACGTTCGGCAATCGCCCTGAACTCGCAGTGTGCGGCGAGCCGGCAATGCCATTCGAGGTCCTGCCAGACCGGAAGTTCCTCGTCGATCGTACCAGCCGCCCGCACGGCCTCCGGGGTCACCGCGAACCGTGAAAACGAACCGATCCGGGCACCCTTGGCGACACTCCTGAGCGCATCCCCTTGGAGTCGCGGCTCGACCGTCCCGATCGTCCGGCCCTCGGCGTCGACGTTGCGAGCGCCGACGGTGACGAGGCCTACGGACTCCGGGGCATCCCGGAACGCCGCGACGTATCGCTTCGCGACCTCGGGCGTCCAGCGGTCGTCATCGTCGAGAAACGCAACGATCTCGCCGTCGGCCGCTTCCAGCCCGGTATTTCGCGCGGCGGCCGCTCCTTGGTTCGTCGCATGGCGGATCACCTGCGTATTTGTAAAGGCGTCCGCGACGTCGCCCGGCACGGTCCGAACGGGTTCCGGGGCTTGATCGTCGACGACGATGAGTTCGATCGGTCGATGCGTTTGGGCGGCCACACTGCCCACGGCAGTCCGGAGGAAGTCGGGGCGATCGTAAGTGGGGACGATGACGGAGACGAGCGTCATGTCACGTCGACCCCCTGGATCGGCACGAGATCCCGCATCATGCCCCGAGTCGCGCTACCTGTTCGACGCCTGTCCTGGACTCGAGGTACTGTTGCCGGAAGCGTTCGACGGTAGTGATCGCGCCGATCAATCCGAGCCGATCGGCCTCCCCGGCGAGGTGGGCCTGCCAGACCTCCTCGACCCTCCGCTTGTCGAAGATCGGGTTTCGACCGGCGTCCTCGACCAACGACCCGATTTTGTCCCGCAGCGCCGGGTGGGATCGAACCCATTCCGAGAGGGACCGGTCGGAGGTGACCCGTCGCAGTGCACACACCACCGGGAAGGCAAGGCCGTGGAGATGATACGGCAGGATCGGCGGGAGCTTCGTCATCGAGTACGGAATCGTGCGGACCCCGCGGCCGAACTCCCGCGCGAGGTGGAGTTTGAGCCGTGACGGCACGTGTGGGACGGACGAAAAGGGGAGCCGGCGGCGACGCATGTCGGGCGGCATGCGGGCCAACAGCTGCAACAGTTCCGCGTCCACCAGCGTTTCACGAGTCCCGACCCGGGCCCGGGCGATCTTGTTCGCGACGAAATGGCCGGCGGAGTAGTAGTTATCGTTGGTCACCGCGAGGACTTGACGATCCGGACGCGAATACCCGGCTTCCTGCACCTCCCGTCGAAACGTGTCGACGGGATTGCGATCGGCGGCCAGGAACGAGGCGGCGACCTCGGGTTCGCGATACGCGTGAAGCTCCACGAGCGTCTCCTCGGCCGGTCGTTCGGCTTGGAGGCATGGATACTCGACCTTCTCGCCCGTGAGAAGGGGAACCGGCCCCTCGAGCATGACCTCGGAGCCATGGAGATCGAGATCGAACACCGACCCGAGATTGGAGAGGGACGGCCAGGCCACGTGGCCGTCCGTGAGGCGGACGAAGGTGTCGAGCCGGTCGGCCAACGTACTGGGATCGTGCGTCACGACGTCGTGCTCGCCACCGAGTCGTTCGACGACCTTTCGGGCAACCGTCACGTCATCCCAAAGCGGGTCGCGGGAATGCTCGGTGGGCCGCCGATACGTGACCGCGTGAAAGTCCCGTCCGACCGATCGCATCGCGCCCGCAAGGATGCGACTGTCGAGGCCACCCGAGAGCCAAACCCTGGGTGGCGCGCCGACCGTCCGGAGCACGTCATCGAGCGCATCACGGTAGCGATCCGCGAGGGCATCCGCATACCCCTCGGGCGACGCTTCGCCGAAGGCGAACGTCCAGTACCGTTGCTGGTTGACTCCGTCGTCGCCGAGTTTCAGGAAGGAGCCGGGGCGGAGCCGCTTGACCTCCTCGACGAGGGTTTTCTCGCCCCAGACCTTGCTCATCAGCAACATGTCGCCAACACTGGCGGCATCGAGATGCGCGGATCGGCGCTGCGCGATGGGGGTCGACAGCTCCGACCCGAAGGTGACCGGGCGCGTTGGGGTGTAGTAAAGGGAGCGTGTACCGAGTTTGTCCGTGGCGAGGAGTAGTTCATCGCGATCTCGATCGTATCCGGCCAGCGCGAATGGACCGTCGAGGTGGGGCAGCCCGTCGAGCGGTCGCCGGATCAGGTCACGCACGGTCGCCGGGTGCAGGTCGTGGTTGGTGACACAGCCATAGACGACCCCGACCACACCGGAGCCTTCGATCAGCTGCCACCCGCCTGGATCCGTCCGTCCGTGATGCACCATCCCGAGGACCGGGTCATCGGACACCGTCACTGAAGCGTGACGGGAACCCGCACATACCGTCTCCTCCAATCGTGACGGATCGGCGTCACCTCGGCTCCCGTAGATCCCCGGCATATGGTCCGCATGGCTGAAAATCCGTATTGGTATGAATGCGTTAAACGCCTGAACCTTCGGACGAACCGAGCCTCACCGGCCGCGAGGAATTCGGCGCGGGCGATACTCAGGCCACGGGAACGGTGTGGCCGTGATCCGGACCCACTCCGCCAGTAGAGACTGATTGAGGAAGGCCCTGGCGGCCCAAACGTCCGGCGGACCGACTGCATCGCCCCGGCGGTCGCTCCTGGTCCGGAACGGCCGTCTCGGAGTGCTAGGGAGTGCCTTCTCCCAGGCGGATTTCGGGTTGTGAGCTCCGACGGACTGGCCCGTCATCGGTGTCGTACGGGAGTGACTCGACATGAAGTCGTGCCCTGCGGTTCGTGGCGCCTCTTTGGCTCACAGATCTCGGAGCTCGGGAAGCACTTCATTGGCGAACAAACGAAGGCTCGCCTCGGTCTTTTCCGGTGGCAGCGTCCCGAATTGGAACCCGCCGAAGAGGCGTCCGAATCCGCCGACCGCCTCGTACTGTGCGATGAGCTCCGAGCTTACGTGTTCGGGGTCCCCGGCGATGATCTTGCCCGCGTCGATGAATACTTCGAGGTCGAACTCCGTCGCTTCCTGCCCGGTCGGCGGCAACAGGTCCTTGTGCTTGGCCGGATCGTCGTGTTCGTCGCCGGCCCGTCTGGCTGCTGCGCCCCGATGGACCCCGGCGAAGAGCGTGCGCCAGCGGTAATCGAGATGCTCGCGGATCTCTTCCCGGGCCTGTTCGGTCGATTCGCCGACGTAGATGCCCTTGGCCATCACGAAATGTTCGTCACGCGGCGTCCACCCGTGCTCGTCGACGGCTACCCGTCGGTAGGTGTCAAAGATCTCGCGCGCCTCCTCCGGACCGGCGGACTGCCCGATCGGCACCTGCTTTTCGGCGGCGAACTCGAGGGATTCCTCGCTGCCCGCCGGCATCAACAACGGCGGGTGGGGTTGCTGGTAGGGCTTCGGCCAGATATAGACGTCCTCGTACTGCCAGAACTCCCCGTCCCAGTCGAAGGGTTCCTCGGCGGTCCAGGCCGCGACGATGAGTTCCCAGGCCTCCGCAAAGCGGGCACGCGATTCCTCCCGGTCGATCCCGTAGGCGAGATACTCGATGGGGATCCCCCGGGCGAACCCGCTCACGATCCGACCGCGGGACATGGTATCGAGCACGGCAAGTTCCTCGGCGAGACGGACCGGGTTGCCGCGGATCGGAATCACGTTGCCCATGAACGCGATGTCGATCTCGGAGGTCCGTGCGGCCATCTGTGCGGCAAAGAGGTTGGGCGCGGGGTCCATGGCGTACGCCGAAAAGTGGTGTTCGTTAAACGCCACGCCGTCCAATCCGAGTTGCTCGCTCAGTTCCAACATCGAGAGGTATTCCTCATAGAGCTCAGCGCACCGCTCCCGGTCGTAGTTCGCGCGTTCGAACGGCCAGACCGCATGCGCGTCGTCCTCGATTCCCGTCCACGGGAGCAGATGGAAGTGATACACGTCCATGGCGGGCGATCCGACGCTCGCGCCATACACGTTGCTAACCCGCCCGCTCCTCGCCGCCTTCCTCCGGGAGGGGCTGGCCCGATGCCGCCGAAAGGCGAGCAGGCGGCGATGCCGGCCGGGATTGGCCGAGGCCGGCGTTGACGACCCCGAGAGGATCGCGAAGCGCACCAGATCGTCGAGGGTAGTTGCACGCCTCGAGGTTCCGGCGGACCTCCTGGTCGAACGCCCATTCGAGATCCACGCGGGCGACCGAGGCGGGGATGTTCTGCCTCCTGACGTTCGTCAGGGCTACACCGAGGAACCACCCGCCGGCGTCGCACATCCAGAAGCCCAGCCCGACGGCAGCTGGATCGAGGACGAGGTCCATCGCCAATACGCTCGCCACGCCGCCGACCCGTCGGACGCCACGGCCATTGTCGGCCGGCGGCAGAAGGAGCAACCCCAGGAGATCGGCGTTGGCGACCAACGGGACGAAGAGGATCGGCTTCCGGCCCGAATCACCCTGAACGATCGGCATCGGAGAATGCGTAGGATGGGGGAACCGCAATAGTCACCCCGAACGCTTAACGGCCGCCCACGAAATCTCGAGTGATGGACCGGACGATCATCGACGTCGACGCACACTTCACGGAGTCCCTCGATGACATGCTCCCGTATTTCGACGAGCCGTGGCGTTCGAACCTCCGGAACGGGGAGGGATTTTCGACCTCGTTCTTCGTCCCCGGCGGCAGTGGTGACCGGGGCGTCGGGGGACGGATCCAGCGGAAGTCCATGACCCAGGAGGAGTTCGAGGAATCGGGCCCGCGTGGCCACGCCCCGACCGGCTATCACGCCCACTATGATGCCGATGACGAGTCGATGACTGCGCAGGACGTCCCCCAGATGATGTCGTTTCTGGACCTCGATGCGATGATTCTGCTCTCCCATTCGATGCTCGCGTTTCCGGCAATCAAGGGCGCCGACACGCGCCAGATCGAACTCGCTCGGGGCTCGATGGAGTACATGCTGGGCGACATCATCGATCCGGCCGAGGGGGTCCACACCGCCATTCCGATGCCGCTCCGTGCCCCCGAGGCGGCCGTCGAGCTCATCGACGACTACAAGGACGAACGTGGGGTCTGTGCCATCTGTCTCGTGACGGCGGGGGCCGAACCGCCGCTCGGCAATCGGAAGTACGAGCCGATCTACGCGGCTGCCGAGGAAGCGGACTTACCGGTCATCTTCCACACCGGGGGGTCCGGCCTGGATCGGTATCACCTCAAGGGCTACGAGAAGTTCATCGAGACGCACACGCTGGGGTTCCTCGAGGGGAACATGTCCCAGCTGACGAGCATCGTGGTCCAAGGCATCCCGGAGAAGTTCCCCGACTTGGACGTCGTGCTCCAGGAATCGGGCGTCATGTACGTGCCGATGCTCATGTACCGCCTGGACGAGGAGTACATGAAACGGCCCTCGGAAGCGCCGTTGCTGGAACGCCGCCCGAGCGAGTACATCACGGAGATGTACTTCGGCACCCAGCCAATGGAACGACCCCCGGATCAGGAGTATTTCCGCAAGACCCTGGAGGTGATCGACGGCGCGTCGCAGTTGATGTATGCTTCCGATTTCCCACACTGGGACTTCGATCGACCGTCGGTCATCGAGGATATCCCCTTCCTGTCCGAGCCCGAGAAATCACAGATTCTCGGCGGCAACGCCCGAGAGGTGTTTGGGATATGAGCGAACGCGTGTACGTGGCCGACGCCGACGAGCTTTCGTCCGGCGATCGCAAGATCGTCGAGGTCGGCGGCACGCAGGTTGGCGTGCTCAACTACGAAGGGGAGCTCTACGCCATTCAGAACCGGTGTGCCCACGACGGCGGGCCGGTCTGCAAGGGCCTCGTCCAGGGGCGTCTCGATGGCGACTGGCCGGGCCCGGGCGAGCGTGTCGAGGAGGATTTCACGGACGAGCCGGTCATCGCCTGTCCATGGCACGGGTGGGAGTACGAGCTCGAGACGGGCGATCACGTCGGCGATCCGCGAATATCACTCCGGACCTATGAAGTGACCGAAGAGGATGGCGCAATCTATCTCGAGTAGATGACCGCCCCCAAACATGTCGGCCGGGCGCTCTTCCGATTGGAACCCTTCGAGCCGATATGGGCAACGACGAACACGGCATCGATATCGATGAAGACACGGCACTGGACACGGCCGAAGGCCCGGACGACGAAACCCAAGAGGAAACCGAACGTGCGCGTCGCGAGGCCGAACGAGAGGCCCGCGAGGAGGCAAACGAGGGGGAGGTCGACCGGGAGTCCGAGGAGCGCGAAGCGCGGGCGCGCGAGGCCGAAAATCCCGACGCTCACCGCGACGAGGAACCGTTCGTCTCCGAGTGATCCGCGTCGACGGCGTGGCCGTCGTTGACCGGGGGTGCGCCGATGCCGAGGACTTCGGCGGTTCCGGGAGCAGTCCCGGGATTGTATGCCCGGTGGGGATTCCCCGGTTCGACCACGAATAGCTGGCCCTCCTCGACCCGAAACTCCTCGTCGGGGGTCTCGACGTGAATAGTTCCATCGACGACGAAGAAGGCCTCCTCCTGCGTGTCGTGATAGTGCAACCCGCTCCAGGGGATGTTCTCGCCGGGCTCGACGTGATAGACCCGGAGTCCGAGCTGGTCAAGCTCGAGGGCGACCCGAATGTCGTGGGTCCGGGACGGTCGATCCGGGCTCGGTTCGATGTCTTCGGGCGTGACGACGTGGTAGGCCATATAGCGGGTTCGTGGATGTGGCCGAAAAGCGATGGGATTACCGAAGCTGCCCCGCTTCCGGCGCGGTGCCGCCCTCCCATCGCTCCAGGGCAGATGTGGCGGCTCCCGTGCCAGTATTGCCGTCGAGTCGGACGTGGCCGTCCTCGGGGACCGGAAGGAAGGTGGCATCGACTGCAGGGAGGAAGAGCGGGTACGACTCGGTCGGGTGTTGGTCGAGCAGCCCCGTCAGATCGGCGAGGTGGTTCCGGTGGAGCAGGTGGAGTCCGGCGACCCCGTGGGCGGCATCCTCGCCGAACGTCGTCACTCGACCGTTCACGTTCCAATCGACGGAGAGGACATCCGAGTCCCCGTCAGGGATGATCCCCATGACGCTCCGGCCCGATTCCTCGATGCGACGACGGTACTCGGCCGCGATGCGAGCCACGACCTCCCCTCGGGGAAGCACGTCGCCATCAAGGATCATCGTGTCGTCCCGGCACGTCCGGAGCCCCTGGCGACAGGCGTCGGCCGTTCCCACCTCCGCCCAGTGTGGCAACACGACCGCCGTGAGGTCGACGGCCTCGTCGGTCCGGATGTGCGTCCGAACCCGCGTTTCATCGACCTCGGGCGGTGGGTCCTGCAGGCCGCGTTGGCGCACCCGAATCTCGACGTCGGTCGGGGGTAACGGGATGGCGGGGTCGGTGTCGGTGTCCACGAATCCCCGGCCGATTACGACGGTGACGGCATCGCAGACGGGGGCGAGCGCGGCGAGCTGGTGCGCGAGAAGTGGCTTGCCCCCCACCTCGCGGAAGGGAGCGGGCAATGTGGGCTCGCCCCCGCTCGGCTCACCCGGGGCCAGGATGAGCCCATGCATGCGATGACTGGACGCGGGCCGCCTTGATTGTAGTGTGGGGCTTTCGCCCCGGCGCCTAGATTTAAGGGACGAATATCGGCTCGTTAATAAATGAGTTCGCTATCGTTTTCGATCATGTAGAGGGTCCGTGCGGCGATGTTGACGGCGTGGTCGCCGACCCGCTCGATGTCGCGGATCGTGAAGAACGCCAGCGACGCGTCCTGGAATTGTTTCTCCGCGTCCGTGGGCGTATCTGTGATCAGTTGCTTCAGGATCTCCTCGCTCGCCCGCTCGCACTCGGCGTCGAGTTCGTCATCACGATCGGCGATCTCATAGCAGAGTTCCGGGCGTTCATCCGCGTAGGCCACCATCGAGTCCTCGACCATCTCCTTGGCGGCGCCGGCGATCGAGTCGAGCCGGACCGCCGGATGCAGTTCCCCTTCGCCCTCCTTGCCGTATCGGGCGAGGTTCGTCGCCAGATCCCCGATCCGTTCGAGGTCGGTGATGATCTTGAACGACGCTGCGATGAACCGAAGATCCCCCGCCACTGGCTGTTGGAGCGCCAGGAGGTCGATGCAGTCCCCTTCGAGTTCGAGATACCGCTCGTTGATCTCGTGGTCGCCGACGATGATTTCCTCGGCGAGGGCCGCGTCACGATGCTCCATGGCATAGATAGCGTCGTCGTAGCGGTCCAGTACTTCGTCGGCCATGGTCACGACGTTCGCGCGGAGATCGTCGAGTCGGTCCTGGTAGGCCTGGCGTGGCATCGTCAATACCTCCCGACGTCCACGGCGAATTTGCTGGCGACCATCCCGCCTGAAGTCCGGCGCAACCGGTCCATAGAAGCTGATACTCGGTCGAATGTATAATCCCTTGCTCGATCGATCAGAACATTGTCAACAGCCCGTTCACCCCGGTGGGAGCCCGATCCGCCGTGATATCCCTCTACCGCCCTGACTCACGCGCCGGTTTCCTTCCGAGGCTTTCGGGCGGATCCGCGAGCGCAACCGCTTGCCCCTCGATCATCCGGCGACGGATTCCACTCAATTGTAACTGGCGGGGGCGATACAGGCGCTGAGTCATCGACCCGGATTTTCACACCGCTGCCGGCCGATGGTATGAGTATCTGTGTTAAGTCCTCCAGGGGGACCTACCGGTACACGACTCCCATCACGGGCGAGGGAAAAGAGTAGGCAGGGGGGAGCCGAGGATGGCATCGGACTCTGGGGCAGAACGGATGCAGGATCGGTCCCGGTACGGGTTCCCTGCCCAGGTTATCGTCCCGCTCTGGCTCCTTCAGGGCTGCTAGTTGTTAGCTATAGAGCTATGTCGGATCGGTGCCGCACTGAACGACTCCCGTCGAATGAGATCGGAATGACTCACTCAAGGATGCCTAGGGACGCGACGGGGGTAGCAACGCCAGATACGATGGCAACTGCCCCGTCGGCCTCGTCCCTCAATTCGCGTAACCTAGAATTGCCACGAGGCCCGCAAGCACGTACACGAGGACTCCCCCGAGGAAACGGATCCCCGTAGTGTCGTGGCTCCACCCCTTCGAGATCATAAGGGGGCTCGCCAGCGCGACTGTTACAGTCGCATGCCACTCTTGCCAAAGTGGCACGGTTTCGATCGCAACGAAGTTCGCCACGATGAGAATCGACATATGCACCCATGTCATCCCCGGGGCACCTGGTCCATCCAATCCGGAGCCGGGCCTGACGCCTCCGATTCTCACCAACCGGTATCCACCAAACCCAAGCATGAGGGAACTTACGGAGAGTGAGACCATGTCGTTGGGTGCGACGCCGTAATGGAGTACGAGTAGTGATGGGATGGCGTATGCGGATGTGTCAATCAGTGTTGCCATGAGCCGACCGAACGACCGGGACGTTCCTGTCCAATGGGCAATGTGATCGTCCAGTGTGTCGAAGCCGAAGGCACCGAAGACGACGAGGATCCCCGCGTGGAGATCGCCCGCGAGCATCAGCACAATCCCTACCCAGGCTGTCAGCACTGCCAGGAGGGTACAACTATCCGCGATCGACATACTCGCCGGAACGATATCCGAGTCGGCCCACTCTCGCGGCCGGGTAATTTGCTCTGCAACGGACCGGAGTTCACCGGGCCACGAATCGGCGGGCATCACTCGAGTGTAGGCTAGGCGTGGTGGAGGAAAAGTATTTTGATACTGATAGGTAATTGATGGAATATATCTCTATGGAGTGCTCAATGGATCGCCGCGGGAACGCCCGCGGTGGGCAACGCTTTGCCCATCGTTTCGATCAGCACACCTGGCCCAACGCCCGTGAGTCGCCGTGATCGGGACCATCGAGTCCTAAAACATATAGCTAGATACGCCTTGAGAGGTGTAACGATGACTATATATCAGATACCCAATAGATTTTTGCCAGGCCGCCCGTTACATATCTCATGGCCGCAGGGAGTAGGCCCCTCGAAGCCGTACATGCATTCCCGATAGAGAAAGACGTATTATTCAAACACTATTTTGAAGGCGATGTAGTGTTTCAGCGGCTAAAACCGTTCTATAATGGACGACAGTACCGGTTCGAGGTACCGGTTGAGGAATTCGATGCTGTCAAACGATTCCTCCGCTCGCACGGGTATGATGTTTCCATCGTCCACCATCCAGAACCATTCTACGTGGTGGTTCGCCAGTACACGGCCCACCCGGAGGGCATCTTCAAGAAGTCGGTGCGGCATACGAGGAGGTCCGGATGGAACTGCTTTCTCATGAAGGGCCAATCGGCCGTCGAGTCAGCGGTCGAAGAGGGGGCAACGAGACTGGCCCGCTCGCATCTCTCGGTCCCATCCCAGAACCTTGTGACAGTAACCCAATGAGATTGGCTTCTCGAAGTCCGCCCCTGGCTCGCTCTCTGATTCGTCTGGTCGTTCGTCACGCTCAGATTCTCCGCTGAATCGCGATCATAGCAGACCAACGAGTGAGCGATGGAATCCCGTGAGGGTGTCCGGCTCACGTGCCTGGGACGACACTTCCCTATCCCCGTGAATTGCGCAAGAACTGGGCATGGAATCGGGTGTCCAATGGCGGAGGTGGGCTACATCGTGATTCCGATTCGAGGCGAGCCGTCCACGCGGCACGAGCTATAGGCCGGTATGGAGGAGTCCGGAGTATTCCGAGATCCACCCACACACCGTATTGACCTATTACCAAGCGCTTTGCTGGTTGCGTCTCATCCAAATCCTGCCCTTGCCCGGACGGAAACTCGCCGAATACCGGTACCTCGGCACGCACCGGAGACGTCGGCGAAACGAATCCCGAATTTCTGACCACAATGAGATCACGATCGAATGACCGCCAGGAGACGGAGTCGAATGGAGCGCAGATCACCCGACGGGGGGTTCTCATTACGGGCGGGGTCGTTGTATCCGCTTTGGGCTCTCGATGGGAAGATGTGCTCGGGCATGAACGGAGCGAGGCGGACACATCGGACGTCCCTCGCGAGGTGTTCAAGCCGACCTTCACTCGAAAAAGAACGAACAGCGTGTACGAGCTGACGTTTCGGTGGGAATCGTTGGACTACCAGTGGAACGTCGGGGTGGAGGTATCCGCGTCTCGATTTACGACCGCTTCCAGCGCCGAGCGAAGCATCCCGCGATGCTACGACGATGCCCTTTCGAACCCTGCCCTCGAACGCCTCGCCGAGAACCTAACCCACGCTTTGCACGCCCGCGGTATCCGGGACGAACTGGATCGCGTCCGGGTTGCCACGGACCTCGTCCAATCCATCGCGTATGTGACTGATCTGGAGCACAAGGGAGTGCAGGAATATCCGAAATACGCGAACGAAACGCTCGTTGAGTATGCGGGGGATTGCGAGGATCTCGCCATTCTTCTCGCTGGAGTACTGGATGCCCTGTCGCCGGGATTCCAAGGCCTCATCGTCGTGTTCCCTGGACATGCGGGTGTCGGGGTCCCGGCCGAATCGGTCCCGTGCCCCGACGGAACGCTGCTATCGATCGACGGCCGGGAGTACATGTTCCTTGAACCGACGATCGACATCCCGGCGGGGTGTTTGCCGGAACCACACCGGAATGAGCCCGTCGTAGCCGTCTTCGACGGGGCTTGGCGCGCTATCAATGTCGCCGCCCTGACGGATCATATGATCGAGACGATTGGCCGTGGGCAGCCGCTCGATCCCGGCCAATACTTCTGAACGTTGCGCCCTATAGGAGGGACGTGGCGCTCATCGTCACCCGAACTTCCCGGTGATGTAATCCTCGACGCGCTGATCGGCGGGATCCTCGAAGATCTGCTGGGTATCGTCGAATTCGACGAGCTGCCCGCCGGTCAGGAACACGGCGGTGCGGTCGGAGATCCGAGCCGCCTGTTGCATGTTATGAGTCACGATCACGACGGTATAATCCTTCGCCAGGTCGTCGATGAGGTCCTCGATCTTCGCTGTCGCGACGGGATCGAGCGCCGAGGCGGGCTCGTCCATCAGGATGACTTCCGGGTCCGGCGCGATCGCCCGGGCGATGCAGAGCCGTTGTTGCTGGCCGCCGGATAGCTCGAGGCCGGATTCGTCGAGTTGGTCCTTGACCTCGTCCCAGAGCGCCGCCGAACGGAGCGCACGCTCGACCTCGGTATCCAGATCCACCTCGGGGGCCTTGCCCTGAATGCGGAGCCCGTATGCGACGTTATCGTAGATGGATTTGGGAAACGGGTTCGGTTTCTGGAAGACCATCCCAATGCGGCGTCGGAGCCCGACGGGATCGACGTCCTCGTCGTAGACGTTCTTGCCGCGGAACAGCAACTCGCCGTCGACGTGGCAGCCATCGATCCGATCGTTCATGCGGTTGATCGATCGCAGGAACGTCGACTTCCCGCACCCGGATGGCCCGATGATGGCCGTCACCCGGTGTTCGGGGATCTCCGCCGAGACGTCGTCGAGGGCCTGGTCCTCGCCGTAGTAGACGTCGAGGTGCCGCGCCTCGATGGCGGTGTCCGGTCCCGTCCCCTCCTCGGGGTCTTCGGGCCGGGATTGCTGTTCGAACTCCGTTTCAATCACGCCTTCGGTGGGGTTTGGCATGGCCATTGATCAGATCTCCGTTTCGTATCGTCGCCGCAGATACACCGCGATGCCGTTCATGCCCAGCAGCACGGCCAGGAGCACGACGATCCCGAGGGCGGCGAGCGCCCCGAAGCGAGGGTCGGCCAGGAACGTCCAGTTGTAGATCTGCGTGGGCATCGCGCTGAAGTACTCGAGCGGACCCGGAATCCGTCGCGCGTGGAGCAGCGCGCCGACCATGATCAGCGGTGCGGTTTCCCCGATGGCCCGGGCGAGCGCGAGGATCGTACCCGTGATGATCCCCGGCATGGCCGCGGGGAGGACGACTTCCCGGATCGTCTGCCACCGGGTGGCGCCGGTCGCGGCGGAGCCGTCACGCACGCCGTCGGGCACCGCCCGAAGCGCCTCGATGCTCGCGACGATGATGATCGGCATGACGAGCAAGGCGAGCGCGATCGCCCCGGACAGGACCACACCCCCGAGTCCGATCCCGTTCACGACCGCGGCTAACACGAGGAGCCCGTAGACGATCGAGGGGACGCCGGCGAGATTCGAAAGGTTCGCCTCGATGAGCCGGGTGGTTCGGTTGTCCGGGGCGTACTCGACCAGATAGATCGCACAGCCGACCCCGACGAAAAACGCGAGGATCGCGGTGAGGACGAGCAACCAGAACGAGGCCACGATCGCGGCGAGGAATCCGGCCTGCTCCGGCCGGGCGGACGAGGTCCGGGTGAGGAATTCGATGGGGCCGATCCCATACTCCGTCATCCCCGACCAAGCTTCATAGATTACGTCGGCGAAGAGGAACACGAGGGCGATGACCCCGACGCTCGAGGCCACGAGCAACAGCGCATGGAAGAGCCGTTCCTTGAGCTTCGCCCAGCCGAGCGCGCTTTCGGGGACTGCTAGATCGAGATCGGCGAGGCTCATTGGTATTCCTCCTGGAAGCGTCGTTTGAACAGGTCGTTGAGGAGGTTCATCGCCAGCGTCATGAGGAAAAGCACGAGCCCGACCGCGAAGAGGCTCTGATATTCGACCGTCCCCACCGCGGAGGTGCCCCGGGCCATCGAGACCATGTAGGCCGTCATCGTCATGATTTCCTCGAAGGGGTTGGCGGTCAAGTTCGCGTTGAACCCGGCCGCGAGCGTCACGGCCATCGTCTCGCCGATCGCCCGCGAGACCGCGAGGATGTACGAGGCCAGGATCCCCGAGATCGCCGCCGGGAGGACGATGCCCACGGAGACGTCGAACTTGGTTGCGCCCAAGGCATACGCCCCGTCGCGGAGGTCGTCGGGGACCGCATGCATCGCATCCTCGCTGATCGAGGAGACCATGGGGATCGTCATGATGCCGACGACGATGATGCCCGAGAGCATGCTGTACCGGCCGACGTTGACACCGGTCATGCTCCCCGCGAGCGGTTCGAGGATCGACGGCGCCAGATACGCGATATCCGCGACGAGCCCGCCGAGTCCCCGGGCGCCCCCAGCGAGTAGGCCAATCACGTATGGCGTGATGAACGAGATGGCGAAATAGCCGTAAACGATGGTCGGAATGCCCGCCAGGATCTCGAGGGCCGGTTTGAGGCGATCGCGCATCGTGTCGGAGGCGTACTCGGAGAGGTACAGCGCCGTGGCGGTGCCGATCGGAACGGAGATCGCGGCGGCGCCGATCGTGATCGCCAGCGTGCCCCAGACGATCGGCAGGACGCCATAGGACGGGACCGCGTGGTCGGGGGCCCACCGGGTCCCCGTCGCAAACTCGGTGAACGAGATGACTTGTCCGAATTCCGAGAGCGGTGCGAGGCTCCGTTCCTGAACCAACTCCGCGAACACGGTACTTACGCGGGAACTGAAAAAGAAGCTCGTCGCATTATCGAGGAGAACGGCGAAGATCGCCAGGGTTGTGAGGACCGTAATCGCCGCACAGCCGAAGAGCACGCGTCGCATCCGCCGATTTTCCACATGGGCGGCCTCCAATGCCCGATCCGGTCCCCCGTCCTCAGCCGCCATCTCACACCTCCCGCCCGACCGTCAACTCGACCGGGTCGATCCCGAGCTCCTCGAGGAGGGCATCGAGAGTGTCGTGGTTGTCGATCACTTGTGCATCCGACGTCGCGAAGAAGTCGACCTCCCGAGCCAACGTTTGCTGGTGATTGAAGTAATATCGAAAGAACGAGCCGAGGAGATCCGGTTTCTCGCGGAGCGACGAATGACTCACGAAAACGAAAAGCGGACGGGCCAGAGGGGTGTATTGACCGGACTCGATATGCTCGGCGGTCGGTGGATAGAAGTTCCCCGGATCCTCGTCGCTCTCGATCGGGACCGCCCGGATCGCGCCCCCTTGTTCCTGCAGCCCCCGAAGATGGCCGACCGCACCCCAACCGAGGGCATACGTATTCCCAGCGACCGCGGACCAGACCTCGTCGTTTTGGCTCGTCGCGGAGTAGTCATCCCGGATCGCCCCGATATCGCCGTTGATCGCCCGGGTGAAGTAATCGAAGGTGCCGGAGCCGCTGTCGCGGCCGTGTAGATGGATGGGCTCGTCGGGCCATTCCTGGCGGACGTCGTCCCACTGTGTCACCTCGGATTGAAAATCCCAGATTCGCTGTAGTTCATCGAGGGTGAAGTGATCTACCCAGTCGTTGCTTTCACTCACGCCGACCGCGATACCGTCCCGACCGACCGTGAACTGGGAATAGTCGACGCCGTGATCCGCGCACAGCTCGGTCTCCGAGATGTCCCCCTCCTCGACGTTTTCGGGAGTGAGGATGTCCCGGCTCGCGTTCTGAATATCCGAGTTCCCCCGACAAAACTCCTGGAAACCTGCCCCCGTCCCTTCCGGGGCAATGATGACGGCGGCGCCGGGAAATTCCGTCATAAAGTCCTCCCCCGCGATGTCAGTGATGGGGGCCACCGTGTTCGATCCCGAACCGTAAATCCGGCCCGACGGACCCTCGTGTGAGTCCTGCGTGAGGTACCCGGCGAAGGCGAGCAAGCCCGCTGCCGCGCCGCCCGCGAGGACCGCACGGCGACTCACGAGCCGCCGGGTACCTGAGGCCTTTGCCATTATCAGGCGTTACCGTTGGGGCTACTAATACTGTTCTAAGTTTGATATATTCCGGTGGGTGTGGGAACCCCTGGCGGGGTACGGCACAGTAGGGAATCCTGAAGTATATAGGAGTATGTACTCCGAGGCGATTTGTGGGACATACCCCGAAACCCGGAAAAATCTCCACCATCTTATCCGTGCTACCGATCCGAAGACCCTCTCGAATCTATATTGAAGGGTAACTCCGGCGCGCAGACGAGTGACAATTCTTTTGGGACGACTTGCCGGAGGGCGGCTATGGAGATCGCGATTCTCGGGGGGACCGGGGACATCGGCCGGGGGCTTGCTTTGCGCATGGGGCGTGATACGGACCACGCCATTCGAATCGGATCCAGGGAGGCATCTCGAGCTGAGGACCGCGCGGCGACCTATCGTGCCACCCTAGTCGATCGAGGATGCTCCCCCAACATCTCCGGGGCCCACAACGAGGTTGTCGCTGCACGCGGGGACCTCGTGATCCTCGCGGTCCCGCCGTATCACGTCCGCGAGCTTACCGAATCCATCGAAGGCCGACTCGGTGATGGGGCGGTGCTCGTCAGTCCGGCTGTCGGAATGCGACGGGACGAAGCGGGCTTTCACTACAACCGACCCGAGCACGGGAGCGTGACCCAACTCGTCGCCGCCAGTGCCCCGCCGGGCCACCCGGTGGTCGGGGCGTATCACACGCTCGCCGCCGACCGGCTCGCCGACCTGAATGCGACACTCCAGGTCGACACGCCTGTCGTCGCTGACGACCCGGTGGCCAGGTCGACAGTGATCGAGCTCACTCGCGAACTCGAAGGGCTGCGTCCATTAGACGCCGGCGGGCTCGCGAACGCACCGGAGATCGAAGGCATCACCCCCTTGCTCTTGAACATCGCCAAGCAGAACGACGGGATGCACGACCTGGGCGTGCGCTTTACCTAAGCTCACTCATATACGCCCTCGCGCTCGAGCTCGCCGCGTCGTTCCAGTACGGCCGGCGTCCGGCACACGCCGGGGGCCCCGGTGACCTGCGGGACGACGCAGTTATTGCAGCTCTCGCAGATGGCGGTCGCGGCTTCATCAGCGAGGAGTCGTCGCGGAAGCCGCGGTTCCGCATAGAAGGGCCGGGCCATCCCGACGAGATCGCACGCCCCTTCGGTCAGTATGCGATCGATCCGGGAGCGTGCTCGTAGGCCGCCTTCGGCCAACACCGGCGCGTCGACCCGCTCCGCCACGGCCCGACAGAACGGGACGTTCCAACCGGGCTCGCGAGGGAACTCCTGAGCCTGCAACCGATTCCCGAGTGCCACGAGGCGTCGGCGGAACCGGCCTCCAAACGCTTCATCATAGCCGTCCTGGAACTCCGAATCCGACCAGGCACGGGCCGGAAAGGCACCTCGAACGAGGCTCGCATCCCAGAACCCGGTCCCGGTGACCGGCACGAGCGCGTCGTAGCCGATCTCCGCGCACCGTTCGGCCAACTCCACGCCATCGGCAAAGTCCAGGTGCCGCACAACGGCCGGCGCTGCAGTCTCCGCAGGCACCTTCGTCACGATGGGGATCCCCTCGCCGATCCGCTCCCGAATCGTGTCGTACAGAACCTCGAGGAATCGGGGACGCGGGCCTTCGCCGGACGCGCCGAACTCGTCGTCCCGACGGTTGTAAAGGGGCGAGCTGAACTGCTCGACGATCCCCATATTGGCCCCCGCGATGTGGATCCCGTGATACCCGGCATCGACGGCCGCGGCGGCGGCCTCCCCGAAGGCGTCGGCGAGCTCGTAGACTTCCCGCGTCGAGCAGACGTGCACGTCGAACGCCAGAAACCCCAGCCGATCGAGCATTCGCAGCATCCAGGGCGGCCGGGAGGGGGCCAGCTGCTGGAGCCCGGGATGGGCCTCCCGGTACTCCCGATGCCAGACCTCCAGGCTCCGCAACCCGCCGTGGGCGAGCTGGACGAAGATCCGGCTCCCGTGGGACTCGATGCGCTCGGTCAGCCGCCGGCATTCCGCGACGAAGGACGGATCGTGTACCCGGGTCATGTTGGGGGCGGCACAGCCCCCTTCGGCCGCGACGATGCTGGCACCCTGAAAGATCAGGCCCGCGCCGGCCGCGGCGGCGGGCTCGAGCTCCTCGATGAGCGTATCCACGGCATCCGCCCCGTTGCCCGCACATTCGAGCAGTGGCGCCCGGTAGAGGCGGTTCCGGAGCCGACAGTCCCCGATCGTGACCGGATCGGTCAGTGCGGGCATCGACTGCGCCTTAGGCCTCCAGTTGCAGCAACACGACCCGTTCGCAGACGAGTTCTTCGAGTGAGGCGGTGGTCGCTCCGGTCTCCGCGGCGGTCACCCCGAACCAGTCCCGGAGCGTGTCGGTCGCCCCGAGGGGCGCGTCGACCGACGGCCACGAGGCGCGGATTTCAGCCGCCGCCTCCGCTGCTTGTTCGCCCCGGATGAGGATCGCGCCGACGTCCGTCTTCTCCCCGATGCCGAGCGTCAGTGCCCGGTCGATCTGTCGGGTCCCGGCCAGGTAAAGCAGCCACTCCATTGCGGGATCGTCGGCGATCATCCGCTCGCGGCTCCGCGCCCGCTCGACCATCTCCCAGGCTCGCGCGATGTGGGTGGGGCCAGCGACGTAGTCGGCGTCGACGGCCTGGGCGACCACGTCGTACTCCGCTTCGAGGGCGTCGAGCGCGTCGAGTAGCTCGTCGGGGTCCACGTCACTCGCGTCGATCGTGATGACGGCCATCAGAAATCACCCAGGCTCGATTGGTCCTCGGGGGCCTCCTCGCCGCTCCGATCGGACTCCACCGTCGTCGTGGAGACCTCCGCAAGCGACGGGTTCGGGTGCCCGACGTTCCGCAGGATGTTCTCGGCGGTCCCCTGGCGTCCCTTCAGCGCCCCGAGGACGCGGCCGGGATCGGCCTCGCGGAGATCCGTCCGGTTCGCGATCCCCGCGTCGTGGAGCCACCGGGCTCGCTTTCGCCCCACGTTGCGCACGGAGACCAGATCCAGCAGTTCCTCTTTGACCCCGTGTTCGACGCGTTCGCGTGCCTGTTGGATCCCCGCGACGCCGTCGAGGTCCTGCTCGAGCGAGAGCCGCTCGGCCGCGTTGAGCAACCACTCGGCCGTATCGACCTTCCCGCGAATATCTCCGGGCCCGATGCCGTACCGATCGGTCAGGCGCCCCTCGTCGACTTCCTCGGCCCAGTCCTCCAGCATCCGGGCCGTCTTCAACGCCGCCAGCCAGTCCTCGAAGGCGGCGTCCTCGAACTCGCTCGGGGTGCTCCCGAGGAGTTCGGCTTCGCGTTCATAGAGGATATCGATGTATCGCTCGTGATCGCCCGAGCGGAGGTACAGCTCGTACATATCCGGCGTGCGCGCGACGAGGTGGTAGAGGCCCAGCGCGGAGGGATCCCCATCGACATCCTGGAGCCCGTCGAGGATCTCGGCGGCGCTCATCGGGTCGAGGTACAGTCGCGAGACCGTGTGGCCGAGGCCGGTCGCATGGAGGCTCTCCCCGGTTCGCTCGACGAACGCGTTCGCGACGAGATACTCGACGACCCGATCGACGACCGACGCCAGCCGGCTCTCGTCGGTCGTCTGGGTCGCATAGAGCGTCCGGTCGAGGAACTCGAGGAGTTCCCCCCGCGTGGTCGCGAACCCGTCCGCGACCGTCGCGAGCACGTGCGTCCGGAGCGCGGGCTCGGCCGCGAGCTTCGAGAAGACCGGTTCGGGATCCGCGTGGACGTAGCGTTCGCACAGCTCCTCGTACTCGTCGTGATTGGACGCGAGGAGGACGGCCTCGCCGTATGGGTCCAGACCCGGGCGGCCGGCCCGGCCGAACATCTGGTGGACCTCCAGCGTCGAGAGCGGGCTCATCCCGCCGACCGAGCTGTCGTACCGACGCCAGTCCCGCACGATCACCCGGCGACTCGGCGTGTTCACGCCGGCGGCGAGCGTCGGCGTGGCGGCGACCACTTTGATCAGCCGATCGCGAAAGGCCTCCTCGACCATCGCCTTGTGCTCGGACGACAGCCCCGCGTGATGGAATGCCGCACCCTTCGCGACCCCCCGAGCGAGGTCCTCGCTGGTCTCGGTATCGCTCACGTCCCGGAGGTCGGCGGCGAGCGCCCGGAGCCGATCACGCTCTTCCTCGTCGAGGGCACCCTCGACGACGGTCGCCAGCCGGCGCGCGGCCGCCTCGGCGTTCCGCCGGGAGTTGACGAACACGAGCGTAGACCCCTCCTCCTCGAGCGTGTCCCTGACGATTGCGGCCGTCTGATCTTCTCCGCCTTCGGTGGGGATCTCCCGGGTATCCCCGTTTTCGAGATGCAGCGCGTTGCCGTAGTGGACCCCGCGGCGCAGCTCGATCGGCCGCCACTCGGAATGGACGAGCTCGGCCTCGAGCCACTCCGCGATGACGTCCGCGTTGCCGATCGTCGCCGACAGCGCGATCAGTTGGAGCTCCGGGTTGATGCGCCTGAGCTTCGCCAGGGTGACCTCGAGGGTGGGCCCCCGGCTACCGTCGTCGACCAGATGCACCTCGTCGGCCACAACGCAGGTCAGCTCCCCGATCCAGGACGCCCCGTTCCGGATGAGCGAATCGACCTTCTCGCTCGTGGCGACGATGAGGTCCCGGCTGGCCAGCCACTCGTCGGCACTCTCGTAGTTCCCCGTCGAGATGCCGACCTCGATGCCGTACGCCTCGAACGCCCGGAACTCCTCGCGCTTTTCGCTGGCGAGCGCCCGGAGCGGCACGATATAGAGGGCCTTCCCGCCCCGTTCGATCGCCGAAAGCATTGCCAGGACCGCCATCAAGGTCTTCCCGCTAGCGGTCGGGACGCTCGCAACGACGTTCTCGCCGTCGAGAACGCCGGCCTCGATCGCCTCGACCTGGGGGGGATAGAGCTCGCGAATCCCCTGGTCCTCGACGATGCCACGGACCCGATCGGAAGCCGGGACGTCGGTTACCTGCACGACGACCACCCGGATCGCATTACCCACTCTAACGCCCCTCTCGTGTTAAACCGTCTGCTGTCCCGGTTATCGGTACTCGGTGACCTGAAGCCGGAGCTGGGTGTCCTCCCCCAGCCGATCCTCGAGATCTGCTGCCAATGCCTCTCGATCGCCGGGTCCGGTCTGGCTTACGTGGACCGTGACGGAGACCGGGCCGTCGATCCATTCGCCCTGATACGCTGACCGCACGGTCACCAGCTCGAAGGCGTCGTGTTCGGCCCCGCTCACGACCGCGTCGACCTCTTCGGTGATCGACCGTTCCTGGGCGGCCTGGTCGTAGGCCGCCCCGACGGTGAATGCCAGCCCGACGGCGACGATCAGCACGAGGCCGATCGCCACTGGACCGCGGGATGGCAGCCCGATTCCGCGCACGGGCGAGCCGTAGCCGACCCGCCACAGGACGAGCGTGGACCCGAGGTTGATGAGAAGGAGCGTGAGCAGGACCAGCAACAGCGAGCCCGCGGCGATCCGGGGATGGTTCCAGGCGGCCGCGATGCCGACGGTGGCCGCGGCGGGGATCAGGGCGGCGGCGATCATGACCCCGATGAGCGCGGTCGGTCCTTTGGTCGCCAGGCCGTAGGCAGCCGCCGCGCCGGCCGCAAGCCCAACGACGGCGGTAAGGATCCCAGGAGCGACCCGCACGGCGACGAGGTCGAGGGACGCGATATCGAGCGTCGAGGGGAGGAATCCCCCGAGCTGCAGGACGATCCCCACTGTGAAGGCCACCGCAATCGCCACCGCGACTCCGGCGGCTTGGTACCAGACGCTGTCGGCCAGCATGCGCCGGTCGCCCGTCGTCATGCCGACCGCCGTCGTGAGGACCGGCCCGACGATGGGTGCGATCACCATCGAACCGACGACCACCGCGGGAGATCCATCGAGCAGCCCCGCGGTCGCGATGACCGCGCTCAGGAGGATCATCGCGATGTACGAGCGCATGTCCCGGCTCAGATCGAGGACCTTCGAGCGGAGCTCCATCGGCGTCAGCGGGTCGAAATCGCCGGCGAACCGATCGCGGAGACCCTCCATTCCTGCCGTACTGGCCGATTCCACCGACTCGATCACGGTGAACCGATCCGGGTCCAGGCCGGCCTCCTCGAGTTCGCCGAGTACGTATCCGATCGCGTCAGTGGGGACGGGAAACTGGAGGAGCCAGAGCTCTTCGTCGCCCATCCACACCCGCTGGCGGACGACGTCGATCCCTTCCGCCTCGAGGAGCGCGTCGATGGAATCGTAGCGCTCGTCGGGGACAACCACCTGGACTTGACGCACGCCGGCTCCATGGGCCCGGTCAGCAAGGCCGTTGGACGGGCACTTGCAAGGTCGCTGGCGTCACACCTTTCCAGCGACGTCCCGAAGCGGCGACAATGCGCATCGAGTTCGACCGGAACACGTGCATCGGCATGTTCCAGTGCGTGGACGAGTGGGCGGGCTTCGAGAAGGATATGGATGCCGGGAAGGCCAGCCTCGTCGCCGGGGATCGCATGGATGACGACGTGGTTGTCCGTGTGGTCCCTCCCGACGAGGAATTCGACGCCGAGATGGCGGCCCGCGTCTGCCCCGTCGACGCGATCACGGTGTATGACGAGGACGGCGAACAACTCGTCCCGTAAGTGAAGCACCGGTTCGCTCAATCGAACCCGGAAACGGTTTCCCGCATGAATATCGAGGAGTCACCTTCGACCGATGACACCTTCCTCCGTCTCCCGATGATGTCCTCGATCGGTGTTTCGAGCGCACCGGGCACGAGGAGGTTTTCAGGTTTGGGGAGTATCTCGACGTTTTCTCCGAATTCGTCGACGAGGCGATTCACCGCACGAGTTGCGAACACTGTCGTTTACCACGCTCGCCCGGGAGCCGGGACACGACCTCGAAGCGGGCCGGGGGAGGTCTGGGGCGAGGCGTACGCCGGCCGAGGTGGAGCTGTATCCCGGGGGCCGAACGTGTGCTCGAGGTGTGTGCGCGTGTCTGCGACATCGGGATGATCACGAACGGACCGAGCGAGGCCCAGCACCCCAACATGGCGGCCACGGGGCTCGCCGCCGTTTTCGATACTGAGGTGTACGCTGCTGACGAGCTGCGGTTCAAGCCCGATCCGCACCCGTTCGAACGGTGCTCGCTGATCCGGGACGTCCCCCATGCAGCCGTGCACGTCGGCGACTCCTTCGCAGCCGATATCGAGGGTACACTGGATCTCGGCATGGACGCGGTATGGTTTGGCGAGGCGCAACACCGATCCGACGAGATCGATGTGCCGGATCGGTCGGGTCGGCGAGCTTCTCGAACTTCCCCCATTCTCGAGGCTCGTTTGACGACAAACCCGACCGTGCCTTCCCCTCGACGGCGCGTGCCGAGAGGCGACCCCCGTTTTCGGCCCAACCGTGCCGGTTAAACAGGCTTAGTCGCTAAGGATGGCCGGATGTCGCTTGCGGCGATTACCTTCGATCTGGACGACACGCTCCTTACGTACCGCCGCTCGTCGGGAAAGCTCCTCGAGCTGAGCTTCGAGCAGGTCGGCTGTGAGCCCTTCTTCGGTGTCGAGGAGTATCTCGAAATCTTCGATGAGTACGTCGAGCCCGGCGATTCCATCGAGGACGTTCGGGCGTTGAGCTTCGCCCACCTGGCCCGCGAGCACGAACGCGATCCGGCCCTGGGGCGCGAACTCGCCGCCGTATATTCCGAGACACGCGATCATGCGAACGTGGAACTGTACCCCGGCGCCGAACGTGTGCTCGACGTCTGTGCACAGCGCTACGACGTTGGACTGATCACGAACGGCCCACGGGAGACCCAATCGGTCAAGCTGGAGGCCGTCGGGATCGCGGATCGGTTCGACGTGACGGTGTTCGCCGCCGACGAAGTCGCCGCCAAACCCCACCGCGCGCCATTCGACCGTGCGCTAGGCGCGCTCGATGTCGCACCCGGCGAAACCTGGCACGTCGGCAACTCCCTCGAAGCCGACGTCCGCGGAGCGCTCGCGGTCGGGATCGAACCGATCTGGATTACGCACGGGCGGACCGATCCGGCGGCGGTCGACGCGAAGCGCGTCGAGACGATCGAGGAGCTCCTCGAGCTCCCGCCGTTCGACCACGTCGCCGCGGACTAATCGTTCAGTCCAGCGAGTCGTACTGGTCGCGAAGTTTCTCCGCCGCCGCCTCGAGCCCCGAGCGTTCCGCTTCGCTGAGATCCCACTCGATCACCTCTTCGACGCCATTGGCACCGACCCGAACGGGGACCCCGAGGGCCACGTCATCGAGGCCGTATTCGCCCTCCAGTCGGATCGAACACGGGAGCACCTCGCCGGTATCCCGGAGGATGGCCTCCACGATGTGAGCAACGCCCCGGGCCGGCCCCCATTCGGTCGCGCCCTTGCGCTCGATCACGTCCATCGCGCTCTCCTGGAGTTCTTCGAGGATTTCCTCCCGCTCCCCGGCGGTGAAGGACCGGTCCTGGCCGTCGATTCGGACCTTCGAAAAAACGGGCACTTGGTCGTCGCCGTGCTCCCCGAGGATCGTGGCCTCGACGTTTTGCACGGGGACGCCGAATCGTTCGGAGAGGACGTACCGAAACCGCGCGGAATCCAGGCGCCCCCCGAATCCGACGACCCGGTGGCGATCGCGGTCGCCGACTTCGTACAGATGGCGGTTCAGCAGGTCGACGGGGTTCGAGGTCGTCACGGTCACGAAATCCTCGGAGTGTTCGGATAGCGACGCATTGATGTCCTCCATGATCGGCGCGTTGTCCCCGGCGAGATCCAACCGGGTCTGGCCGGGGGAACGTGGAATGCCGGCGGTGATCACGACGACATCGGAGCCCGCCGTCGCCGCGTAATCGCCCTGTCTGACCCGCGTGTTGGCGTCGTAGGCCACGCCGTGGTTGACGTCGGCGGCCTGGCCGACCGTCTCGTCCTCCATGTCCGGGATGTCGACGAGGACGAGCTCGTCGACCACATCACGGAGCGCCAGGGAATACGCCGTCGCCGCCCCCACGGTCCCAGCCGCGCCAACGACACTCACTTTCACCATACGTGAGCCTCGCCGCGTTGCCCCATTAACCGCTTCGGGATCCCCGTGCAGATCCAGTCAGAAGCGCTTTCCACCCTCCATCACATACACACAGGCATGAGCGAGTTCGACAAGGAGGAGGAACGCGAGAAGTTGCGCGAGCAGTTGGCCGGCGAAGAGGAGCGGCGGCAGGAAACCCAGGAGATGAGCGAACTCCTCCTCAATGGGGCGACGATGCTCAATGTCCACTGCGACCGGTGTGCCTCCCCCATCTTTCGCCACGAAGGCGAGGAGTTCTGTCCGAGTTGCGGACGGACGATCGAGGAGATCCAGGCCGAGCAGGACGAACCCGAACCGGCCGAGGCACCGGAATCGGAGACGTCCGCCCAGGACGCTGCATCACCGGACAAACAATCCACGACCCATGAACCGCCCAGCCGCGAGCCCGTCCAGGTCCCGGAAACCAACGCCGGGGAGGCCCTCGAGGCGACGATTTCCCGGCTCGCCGATCGCGCAGCAACCGCCGAGGATCCTCGTAAGGCGGCGGAACTGCTCGAGGCGGCCCACACGGCCGCAGAGACGCTCGCGATCGTCGAAGGGCGCACTCAGTCGGGCTCGTAAGTACTTCCCACGACCTCGCGGATCCGATCGGCGGTCACCTCGCCGACTCCCTCCACGTCCCGTAAGGCCTCCCCGCTGGCCGTCATGACGGCCTCCACGGATCCAAGCGCTTCCAGCAGCGACCGGGCCGTCACCGGCCCGATATCCGCAATCGCGGAGATGACATACTCCTGTTGTTCCGGGAGCGTCCGCCCGCCCTTCTCGCCGTGCACGGACACGTTCCGTCCGGACTCGGCCTGCTCGCGCTCGGCGATGATCGTCAGGAGCTCGGTCGTGCCGGTATCGTCCTCGGTGAACAACACGCTGGCGTCGAAATCGACGACGAGGCTGGCGAGTGCCCCCCGGATGGCGTTCGGGTGGACGTCCCGGCGTTCGAAGAGGTCGAGTCCCTCGACGATGACGAGCGGGCGGTCGTAGTGGGTCGCCATCTCGCGGACCTGTCCGAACAAGGAGCGCTCCCCGCCCAGGAGCGTATCGAGGAAGTCCTCGGCGGACTTGCGCTCGACGACGACGCGGTCGGAAAGCACGTAATCGCCAACCTCGAGCGTTTCCAAACGGACCTCGACACCATCCCGGGACGCCAGTGCCCGCCCGATCGAAGCCTCGAGTTCCCGTTGGTCGGCGACGATCTCGATGGTCTCGTCCCCACTGGCGCGAGCAACCACCGTCTCCCCGTCAGCCGGCGGCTCCTCGAACGCCGCGAGCCCTCGCTGGTCTCCGTCCTCATCATCACTCTCGTCCTCCTCCGCGAACGTCTCGAGATCTCCCTGCCGGGCGCCAAGCGCGGCCTCGATGTCGCCCTCCATCTCCTTGAGCGCCTCGAGCTCGTCGGCCATCTCCTCCTCGCGGCGACGGGAGATCCAGAAGTACGCCTCGTCGCGGGTGTCCTCGGCCATGAGCACCACGACCTTCCCGGGGGCGTGCCGACCCGTCCGGCCGCGACGCTGGATCGCCCGGATCGCGGTGGGCACGGGTTCGAAGAAGATCACCAGATCGACCTCCGGCACGTCGAGTCCTTCCTCGGCGACCGACGTGGAGACGAGGACGTCGAATTCGTTCCGGCGGAACGCGTCCAGGGTGTCCTGTTGCTCGCGCTGGGTCATGCCGTCGCTCCCGTCGCGGTCACCCTGCCCCACGAAGCGACGGGCGTCGAAGGAATCGTCGAGAAATTCGGTGAGGATCTCGGCCGTGTCGCGCGATTCCGTGAAGACGATGATCCGCTCGCCATCGCCGATGCCGAGCGTGCGGGCGGCGAGGATGCGGGTCTGGGCGAACTTGGGGTGTAAGTCCTCGTACGCTTCGGCGAGTTCCTTGGCCCGGCGCACCCGGGGGTCGCTGACCATGCGCTCGCTGGCCTTCGACCCGCCCGACGAGCGGGCGGACTCCTCCTGGCGCCGGAGATATCGCCGAAGGCTTTCGACGCTCTGGGTCTCGGCGACCTCGAGGGCCCGCTTCAATTTCATCACCTCAGCGTGCAGCGACATGCCCTGGTAGCCGTCCTGGTTCCCGGCGTTGATGAGCGATTGGAGCTTCCCCCGCATCCGATCGAGCTCCCGCTGGGAGAGCTCCGGATCCGTCGTGCGGGCGACGTCCATCGCCTGGAGTTCCTCGAGCCGATCAGCGATGACCTCCTTGAGGCGGTCGCGGATCTCCCGGATCTCCTCGGGGAGCGTGACGGTTTCCCACTCGAGATCCGTGTCGTACGTGTAGGCGTCCACGGCCGGATCCTCCTCGGTGGCCACGGCGATCTCCTCGATCCCCAGGTTGCGACAGACGGTCAGGATCGCCTCCTTCGACCCCCCGGGGGAGGCGCTCATCCCCGTCACCAGCGGGCGGGTGGCGGTGTCGTGATAGCGTTCCGCGATGAAGTTATATGCATACTCGCCCGTGGCCCGATGGCACTCGTCGAAGGTCAGGTGCACGACGTCCTCGAGCGAGATCCGGTTCCCGATCAGGTCGTTCTCGATGACCTGCGGGGTCGCGATGACGATCCGGGCGTCGGTCCACTGGCTGGCCCGCTGGTCGGGCGAGACCTCGCCCGTGAAGACGACGACCTCCTCGTCGGGAAGCGTGAGGGCGTCCCGGTAGAAGGCCGCGTGCTGCTCGACCAACGGCTTGGTCGGCGCCAGAAACAGCGCCTTCTCCGTCTGGTCGGTGAGCCGTTCGGCCGTGATCCGGAGGCTCACCGTCGTCTTGCCGAGCCCCGTGGGGAGACAGACGAGCGTGTGGCCTTTCCCGGCGGTCTCGACGAGTTCGTCCTGATACGCCCGCCGCTCGATCGTGTCCGGGGCGATGCGGGGGTGGTCGATGAACGTGACCTCCCCGTCGGTCGCCGCCATTGGCCGTATGCTGGTCGTGATTCCGAATAAGGGTTCGCGTCGGGGCGAAGGTAGTGCTACACCCCGCCGACGATCCGGTAGGCGGCCCAGAGCGTGATCGCTCCCACCGTCGGGATGGTGAGATTGTCGTCGATCACGATCGAGCCGACCGTCGGCTTGACGGCATCGGCGACCGTCCCGGCCGCGGCGCCAACCGCAGCGACGGCCGCGGCGGCCCAGAGCTCCTCGGTGACGGTTGCGGCGAACGGCGCGGTGACGGCGAAGGCGACCGCGAACATCCCGCCCATCGCCAACGGGCGCTTGATCCGGCGCAACTCCCCGCTCCCGAGATAGCCACTCACCGGGTCACCCAACATGAGCATCAACATCGCCGGGAGCGCCACGTGGGGCCTGAAGACCAGCGCGATGACCGTGATGCTCAGCATGTAGAGCGCGTACCCGGCAACCGCCTCCGCCTCGTACGGCCGGGTCAAGTGCCGATAGATCCACCAGTCGACGCCCATGCGCAGTCGCAAGAATTCGAGGATGACCGCGAGCGCGCTTCCCACGACGACGATCGCGCGGAGCTGTGTCCACGAGACGAGGTCTACGAGGTAGACGGCCGGAAGCACCACCCCGCTCGCATGGACGAGACGCCGGCCGAGCTCGCCCATATCAGAGCCGATCGAACGTGTCCGTCCCCGCCACCAGGTCCCGGATCGTGCCCGCGACATCTTCCCGCCCGACGCGTACCTGCTCGGTCGTGTCCCGGTCGCGGACGGTCACGGTACCATCCTCGAGGGTGTCGTAGTCGACCGTGACACAGTACGGGGTCCCGATCTCGTCCTGTCGGCGGTACCGGCGACCGATGTTGCCGGAATCGTCGTAACTCACCTCGAGCCCGGAAGTCCGGAGCTCCGCCGCGATCTCCCGAGCGACGTCGTCAAGCCCGTCCCGGTCCATCAGCGGGAAGACCCCGACGGTGGTCGGGGCGAGCTCCGCCGGCAGCGAGAGGTACGTCCGGGGCTCGCCGTCGACCTCGTCCCGCTGGAGGTTGTGGGCGAGCACGCTATAGACGGTTCGCCCGACGCCGAAGGACGGCTCGACGACCTCCGGAAGCAGGCGTTCGCCGGTTTCCCGCACGGTCTCGACCGCGTAGCCGGTATGCTCGACTGGGACCACGTACTCCTCGCCGTCCACCCGGACGGTGACCGTCTCGCCCTCGAAGGCGGCGGGATCGTCCGCGACCAGCTCCTCGAGGCCGGCCGCAATCTCCGGTGCCTGCTCGCCGAACTCCGGGCCGAGATACCCCATGTCCGGATCCACGGTCGCGCGTTCCTCCTCGACGGGTTCGTCGTACGGGACGAACACGGTGTAATCCTCGTCGGAGTGGGCATCGTGGCGATCCAGGTCATAACAGCCCCGGTGGGCGAAGCCGGCGATCTCGATCCAGTTCCCGTCGACCTCCGCCTCGGCGTCCCAGCAGTCGGTCGCGTAGTGGGCCCGCTCGCCCGCGAGGTGCTGGCGGAAGCGGAACCGATCGGGATCGATGCCGATGCGGGCATACCAGCGCCGGGCGACACCCAGATAGTAGGCGACCCACGCGTTCCCGATGATCCCCTCTTCGACCGCCTCGCCGATCGTCGTCTCGACGTAACTCGTCCCTGCGGTTTGCTGGACGTCGGCGGGGTAGAGCCGCACTTCGACATCGCGCACCGCGTCCAGATCGGGCTCGTCGCGCTCCGGATCGATGAACAGCTCCAGTTCGGCCATGGTGAACTCCCGAACACGAACCAGCCCCCGTCGCGGGCTGATCTCGTTGCGATACCCCGGACCGATCTGGGTGATGCCGAAGGGGAGCTCGTTGCGCGCGTACTCGATCAGGCGCGGGAACTCGACGAAGATACTCTGGGCGGTCTCGGGCCGCAGGAACCCGGGGCTGCCGTCGCCCGGGCCGATGGTCGTCTCGAACATGAGGTTGAACTCCTCGACGGGCTGGCCGGCCAGCGGGCTGCCGCAGGTCGGACACGCGATCCCTTCCTCCCGGAGGAGCGCTTCGACCTCCGGAATCGGCATGGATTCGGCGTCCTCGATCTCGGTGTTGTCCTCGATGAGGTGGTCCGCCCGGTGGCGCTCGTCACACTCCGCACAGGCCACGAGCAGGTCGTCGAAGTCCTCGGTATGCCCCGACGCGTCCAGGACCGGCTTCGGGGTCACCGTCGGGCCCTCGAGTTCGAAATTGCCCTCCTTGACGGTGAAGCGCTCGCGCCAGACTTCTTCGAGATGTCGCTTCAGCGCCGCGCCGCGGGGCCCGTAGGTGTAGAGCCCGGCGACCCCGCCGTAGGCCTCGAACGCCCGGAAGAAAAAGCCGCGACGCTTCCCGATCTCGGCGAGGCGCTCGCCCTCCGTGCGGTCTTCCCGGGTCGCGATCTCACTCATAGATCGCTTCGAGGAGGTGCATGTCCTTCACGATCCCGACGAGACGTTCGCCCTGGTGGACCGGGATCTGCTCGATGTCGTTGCCGATGAGCAGCTGGGCGGTCTCGGTGACCGAGTGCCGGCGCGAGACCGTGACCACGTCCTCGGTCATGACCGTGCGGACCGGTTCCGGGGGTAACTCGACGTTCCGTGTCGGGAGCAGCCGGTTCCCGATGGCCTTGATGCCCTCCCAGGCCCACTCGGAGTCCTGGTTGGCGATGCTGTCCCCGGTGCCCTCGGCACCAACGACGACTTCGGCCACCTCGATGATGTCGACCTCGGTGACGATCCCCGCCATGTCCCCCTCGTCGTCGAGGACGACGGCGTACGCCTCGGTCCCGTAATACAGACACCGCTCGGCCGCCGTCAGCGGCGTCCCCGCGTACACGGTGTGGATCCGGTCCTCGGCGTACGGGCCGACCTTCTCGTCGATCGCCAGATCGCCGTTCGCGATCGCGTGAACGACGTCGGTAATGGTGACGATGCCGTCGAGGCCGTTATCCACGACAGGGACCCGTCGGGCGCCGGTCCGGGCCATGTGGGCGGCGAGCTCCTCCAGGGAGGCGTCCGGCTGGATGGATTCGGTTTCCTCGACGAGCAGGGCCAGCTGCTCCTCGTCGAGTTCCTCGATGAGCCGCTCGCGGGAGACGAGCCCCCGGAAGACCTCCCCCTCGTCGGTTTTCTTCACGACGGGTACCGAGCTGAACGCCCGGTCCTGGAGGATCCGGAGGACGTCGTCGCGCGCCCCGGGGACCGTGGCGGTCACCAGGCCCGCCCGGGGCGTCATCACATCGGCAACGTGCATACCCGGCGTTGCGTCGGGGTCTCCTTGTACTCACCGAACCGGTCACGCCGGATCGACGCCCTTATGTCTGCCATAAACGTTCATGTAGGTATGGATCCGGCGCTACGCCCGCGGCGGGCCACGGACACCGTGATGGCCTCCATCGACGGTGGAGCGACGGACGAGCGGCTGATCATCGCGGACGTCTCGCGGGACGATGCATGGATCGCGATGCCGATGGACGACGCGCCGGCGCTGGCACGCTGGCGCTAAGACAACGCTAAGTTTTTCCACCGACCTCGCGTGGCGTCGCCGTAATGGCTGACGAGGCCGAGACCTATTTTCGCCGGCTCGAGAGCCAGGTCGAGGCCGCCGTCGAACGGGCCGCTCGGGCCCGGGCGCAGGGCTGGGATCCGAGCGAGGACGTCGAGATCCCGATCGCGCGGGATATGGCCGACCGCGTCCAGAACCTGCTGGGCTTTCCCGGCGTCGCCGACCGCATCCGGGAGCTCGAGGCCGAGATGTCCCGCGAGGAGGCGGCGCTCGCCCTGGCATCGGATTTCGCCGAGGGGACGGTCGGGAACGCCGAGGGCACGGCCGAGACGATCGAACAGGCCGTCCGGACCGCGGTGGCGCTGTTGACCGAGGGGGTCGTCGCGGCGCCGATCGAGGGGATCGACGGCGTCGACGTCCTGACCAACGACGACGGCTCCTCGTACGTCCGCGTCTACTACGCGGGGCCCATCCGGTCCGCCGGCGGGACCGCCCAGGCGCTCTCGGTGCTGGTCGCGGACTACACCCGGGCGCTCCTGGGCATCGACGCGTTCCAGCCGCGCGAGCAGGAAATCGAGCGCCTCGCCGAGGAGGTCGCGCTCTACGACGAGGACACCGGCCTCCAGTATGCCCCGGCGATGGACGAGGCCCGCTTTATCGCCGGAGAGTGTCCGATCTGTCTCGACGGGGAACCGACGAGCGAGGACGAGGTCTCGGGCTTCCGCGATCTCGAGCGGATCGACACCAACCGGGCGCGGGGTGGCATGTGTCTCGTCCTCGCCGAGGGGATCGCCCAGAAGGCCCCCAAGATCAAGCGATACACCGACGAGCTCGACGAGATCGACTGGCCCTGGATCGACGAGTTGATCGAGGGCGAATTCGGATCGGAGGGAGAATCCGCTGAACCCGAGGAATCGGACGAGGACGAGGAGACCTCGGACGTCGGCGGCCTTCCCGTCCCCGAGCCGAACGAGCGCTATCTCGATGACCTGATCGCCGGACGGCCGGTGTTCGCGCATCCCTCCAGGCCGGGCGGCTTTCGGCTCCGGTACGGCCGGGCGCGGAACCACGGGTTTGCCACCGCGGGCGTCCACCCCGCGACGATGCATCTGCTCGACGAGTTTCTTGCCCCGGGCACGCAGCTCAAAACGGAACGGCCCGGCAAGGCTGCCGGGGTCGTCCCGGTGGACTCGATCGAGGGCCCGACGGTCCGGCTGGCCACGGGGGAGGTCCGTCGACTCGAAGACCCGGAGGAGGCGGCGAAGCTCCGGGGTGGCGTCGAGCGGATCCTGGACGTGGGCGAGTACCTCGTGAACGCCGGCGAGTTCGTCGAGAACAACTACCCGCTCGCCCCGGCCGCGTATACCGTCGAATGGTGGGTCCAGGAGTTCGAGGCCGCGGGCGCCGACGTCCCGGCGTTCCGTGACGATGCCGCGATCGATCTGGAGGACCCCGGCCCGGAACGGGCGCTCGGGTGGGCTCAGGCCTTCGACGCGCCGCTGCATCCCCGATACACGTATCTCTGGCACGACCTCGCGCCCGAGGACATCGCGGACTTGGCCGAGGCCGTCGAATCGGGGCAGGTCATCGATGGCGCGCTCGTCATCGAGCGGACCGATCGTCGACGGGACCTCCTCGAGGCGCTGCTGGTACCCCACTACCAGGACGACGATAGCTTGCGGCTCCCGACATGGCAGCCCTTCGCCCGAAGCCTCGGGATCGAGGTGCGGGGGGAGGCGCTCTCGCGGACGGGGGAGATTCCGAACGGCGTCGAGGACGGCCTCGCGGCGATCAACGCGCTGGCCCCCTTCGAGGTCCGCGCCAAAGCCCCCACGCGGATCGGGAATCGGATGGGCCGGCCCGAGAAATCCGAACAGCGGGAGATGCGCCCGCCGGTCCACACGCTCTTCCCGCTGGGCAACGCCGGTGGGGATCGCCGCGACGTCGCCGACGCCTCGCGGCACGCCGAGACGATGTCGGACACCCCGGGTGAGATCGTCGTGGAGCTCGGCCAGCGTCGGTGTCCAACGTGCGAGACCGACACCGATCGCCTGCGGTGCCCTTCCTGTGAGAGCCGCACCGAACATCTCTGGACCTGCCCCTCCTGCGAGCGTGAACTCGGCAGCGGCGAGGAGGCTCCGACCTGTCCGAAGTGCGAGGAGCCCGGGACCACGGTCACCGAGCGAACCATCAACGTCGACGACCGCTACCACCAGGCCCTCAAGCGGGTCGACGAACGGGAGAGCTCGGTCCCGATCCTGAAGGGCGTCAAGGGCCTCATGTCCCGAGAGAAAACGCCGGAAGCGATGGCCAAGGGCGTGCTACGGGCGAAACACGAGGTCTCGGCGTTCAAAGACGGGACCGTCCGCTACGACATGACGGATTTGCCGGTCACCTCGGTGCGTCCGGCGGAGCTCGGCGTTACAGCGGGACACTTCCGCGAGCTGGGCTACGAAGAGGACATCCACGGGGAGCCACTCGAGCACGACGACCAGCTAGTGGAACTCCGGGTCCAGGACGTGATCCTCTCGACCGGCGCGGGCGACCACCTCGTGCGCACCGCCAACTTCGTCGACGATCTCCTCGAGCGTTTTTACGAGGAGGAACCCTTCTACGAGGTCGACGAGCGGGAGGATTTGGTCGGCGAGCTCGTGCTCGGGTTGGCCCCCCACACGAGCGCGGCGGTCGTGGGACGGATCGTTGGGTTCACCGAGGCCTCCGTCGGGTACGCGCATCCGTACTTTCACGCGGCGAAACGGCGGAACTGTTTCCATCCGGAGACGAAGTTGTGGTACGCGGACGAAGGAGAGAAGTGGCAGGAATCCTCGATTAAAGCGTTCGTAGAGCGTCTCTTCGACGATCCCAAACAGGACGACTTCGGCACAGTCTATGAGGAAGTACCCGATGGGCCACGAGTGATTTCCCTAGATGCGGAGGGGTCGTTAGTATCCAAACAGGTCACCGCGGTCTCGAAGCACCCGGCACCTGCGCATCTCGTTCGAGTGCAAACCCAGGAAGGCCGGGAGATGACCGTTACATCCGATCATCGGATGATTCGTTGGGTTGGAGGAACGGAGCGCGTGAAGGCCACGGATCTCGAGGTCGGCGATGCGATCCCGGTGTATGAAATGAACGCCCGAGCCCCGCTCGTTGCCCCTGCGGCTAGTATCATCAACGATGGGGGCCAGCCGCGACTTGATAAGGTAGAACGGACAGAGATCGTGCGGAGCGATACCGATCACACATATTGTCTCACAGTCGACGAAACGCACACGCTGTTCGCAAACGGGCTCGCAACTGCGCAATGTGACGGAGATGAGGACTGTGTGATGTTGCTCATGGATGGGTTGCTCAATTTCAGCCAGTCGTTCCTCCCGGAAAGCAGGGGAGGAAGTGTCGGGGAAGATTCCCGCCTTCTGGGTGTTTCACCCGAGGGAAACGTGGCATTCCTGACCTTCGAGGAATTCTGGGAGGCGTTGGAGTCCCCGGTTCATCGCGATGGGAAATTTCGGAAGAAATCGTGTTTCAAAGAGGGTTGGCGGACGTACGTATTCGACGACGAACATTCCGTGTCGCTCCAACCGATCGAGAAAGCGATACGGTACGAGGCCGGGGACGAAGAGCATCTGATACGGGTCGAAACACAATTCGGTCGGGAGATCGAGATCACGCGTGATCATAGCCTCTTCCGTTTTGACGATGGTATCGAGGAGATCGCAGGGGAGGATCTCGAGCCGGGTGATCACATTCTCGCACCTCGGCAACTCGAGATCGAATCCCGACAAGAGAGTATCCAAGTTGAGGAATGCGTCGACAATCCCTATTTGTTCATCGGTGAAGACGTAGAGGAGACGCTCACGACTGCTTGGGAGGAGGCGGATCGCGGGGGACCCTTGCGTAATAAATTCATCAATGGGCTCGCATATCGGTTGGACCGTGAGAAAATTTCGTGGGGGCGGTACCACGATATCGTCGAGAACTCTGAGGCACCCGATTGTCCCGCGCAGCTAATGGTCGGGCGCAAAGGCTCGTCGAATGGGATCCCAGCGCACATTCCCATTGACGAGGAACTCGGGTGGTTGCTCGGGATCTTTGTTGCCGAGGGGAGTCTCTCCGGCGGCGCTGTCACGATTCATAATTCCGACCGCGACATCATCGATCGTTGCAGTAGCATCATCCGATCAACCCTTAAGACGGAACCGTACGTCCGCTGGTCAAATCGGGCGTACGAAATCCGCCTTCCCCGAGTATTCGCCGACGTGTTGTACGAGTTAGGCTTCGAGCAACGAGACGAATACAACTCATCCGAGAAAGTCATCCCGAAGTGCATCCTCCGCGCACCGGAAAATATTGTCTTGTCCTTTCTACGGGGGTACATTACCGGGGACGGTAGCAACAAGCAAGACGACAATGTCACCACCGTAGCGTTTCATACGACGAGTGAAGCAGTCAGGGACGGGGTGATATTCCTACTGCAGCGCCTGGGAGTCATGGGGACGATCAACACCATCGACGACCGAGAAGGAAACCGGCAGGATCTGTACGTGGTCACCGTCTCGGGGGGAGCCTCTGACAACCCACTGCGTCGCGCAATGATCGGCGACTCACCGTATCTTCCGAAAAGTCTCAGCGTACCTATTCCAAGCGCCCTCATGGAAATTCGTGAAATGTCTATTCAGGGTATCAAACAGCTGATCCCGAAATATCTCAAGCGACGCGATAACATCTCGCTCCAACAACTGACCGATATCACAGAGGAACTAGGGCAACGACAACTTCCCCCAGAAGCGGCTCCACTGCTAGCGGACCTCCAAACACTCGTCTCCGGCGAGTTGGCCTTTCTTCGTGTCAAGAATATCGAGCAGGTTGATTACGACGGATATCTCTACGATCTCCAGGTCGGGGGAGAGCCGATTTTCACGACGAACTGGTTGTTCGCACATAATTCGATGGACGCACCTTTGGTCATGTCCACTCGCATCGACCCCTCGGAAATCGACGACGAGGCCCACAACATCGACACCCACGAACGCTATCCGGTCGAGTTCTACGAGGCCACCCTGGAGGGGCGTGACCCGGGCGAGGTCGAGATCCCCCTGGCCGAGGATTCGGTCGGCACGCCCGCCGAATACTCAGGGTTCACCCACACGCACGATACGGCGGATATCGCTGCCGGGCCGGAACTTTCGGCGTACAAGACCCTCGAGAGCATGATGGACAAGATGGAAGCCCAACTCGAGCTCGCCCGGAACCTCCGCGCCGTCGACGAAACCGACGTCGCCGAGCGGGTCATCGAGTCACACTTCCTCCCCGACCTCCTCGGGAACCTCCGCGCGTTCTCGAGCCAGGAGAGCCGGTGTATCGACTGCGGGATGAAGTATCGCCGCATGCCGCTGAGCCGCACCTGCAGACGCTGTGACGGCAACGTGGTCTTGACGGTCCACGAGGGATCGGTGAGCAAGTACATGGAGACCGCGTTACGGATCGCCCGGCAATACGACTGCCGGGATTACACGATCCAGCGGCTCGAACTCCTCGAGCGCTCCCTCGAGAGCATCTTCGAGGACGATCACAACAAGCAAAGCGGCATCGCGGATTTTATGTGAGATACAGGCTTTTCATCGCGCCGCTCCAACCGCCGGCATGGTCGAAGCGTGGGTGCAGTTACACTGTCTCGAGTGCGAGAAACGCTGGGAGGAAAATCCGGCGGAGCTGCCAGCCACGGACGAGCGCTACCAATGTTCGAACTGCGGAGCCCAGGGCACCCTCGGGGAGTTCTTGCTGACCCAGCAGGATCTGGAGACCGTCCAGGGCTTGCAGGGCGGGGAGTAGCTCGGGCCCGTATGTCCGCCGGATACGAGTCACACGAGTCGGCACTCGAGATCGCCCGACACCAGCTGGCCGAGGCGGCGTCCATCGTGGACGTCGATTCGAACATCGTCGAGCGGCTAAACCACCCCGCCGCTGTCCACGAGGTCACCGTCCCGCTCAAGCGCGACGACGGGAAGGTCGAGATGCTTCGCGGCTACCGCGCTCAGCACGATAGCGTTCGCGGCCCGTTCAAAGGAGGCCTGCGCTATCATCCGGGCGTCACCCGCGAGGAGTGCATCGGGCTCGCGATGTGGATGACGTGGAAGTGTGCGCTCATGGACCTGCCCTTCGGGGGTGCCAAAGGCGGGGTCGTAGTCGATCCGAAGGAGCTCAGCGACCCCGAGACCGAACGGCTGACCCGGAGATTCACCAACGAGATCCGCCACGTGATCGGCCCGAAACAGGACATTCCCGCCCCAGACATGGGCACCGACGCCCAGACCATGGCCTGGATCATGGACGCCTACAGCGTCCAGGAGGCCGAGACGATTCCGGGCGTGGTCACCGGCAAGCCGCCGGTTATCGGGGGAAGCGAGGGACGGGCGGAGGCGCCCGGCCGGAGCGTGGCGCTCGTCACCCGCGCCCTCTGTGAGCACCTCGATCGACCCCTCGAGGACACCACCGTCGCCGTCCAAGGCTTCGGTAGCGTCGGTGCGAACGCCGCGCGCCTGCTGGATTCGTGGGGCGCGACCGTGGTCGCCGTCAGCGACGTCAACGGGGCCGCCTACGACCCGAGTGGCCTCCATCCGGCGACGATTCCCTCCCACGACGAGAAGCCTGAGGCCGTCACGGACTACGGCGCTTCTACCCTGACAAACGCGAAGCTGCTCGAGCTCGACGTCGACCTCCTCATTCCGGCGGCGGTGGGCAACGTGATCACTGCGGACAACGCCGACGCGATCCGGGCGGACGCCATCGTGGAGGGCGCCAATGGGCCGACCACGACCGCAGGCGACGATATCCTCGCCGAGCGGGACATCCCGGTCGTCCCCGATATTCTCGCGAACGCCGGCGGGGTCACGGTGAGCTACTTCGAGTGGCTCCAGGATATCAACCGACGGGCGTGGACGCGCGAGCGGGTCAACGCCGAACTCGAGGAGGAGATGCTGACCGCCTGGCGGGAAGTCCGGGAGGAAGTGCTCGAGCGCGATGTCACCTGGCGGCAGGCCGCGTACGTCGTGGCGCTCTCGCGGATCGCCGCGGCCCACGGCCACCGCGGCCTCTGGCCGTGATTCGGGTCCTCGAAGGATTATTGTCGGGCGTGACCAACGGGGGCCATGCACGTCGCGGTCATGGGGGCCGGCAGCCTCGGCAGCCTTCTCGGCGGGCTGCTGGCCGCTCGCCACCGGGTGACCCTCGTCGGGCGGGACCCGCACATGCGGGCCGTAGCGGCCGAGGGGCTCGACCTGACCGGGCAACTCGATCGGACCGTCCATCCCGCGACGACGACGACCTGGGAGGCCGTGCACGACGTCGACGTCTGTCTGGTGGCGGTGAAGAGCCACGACACCCGCACCGCCGCAGAGCAACTTCGTGAGGAACCCCCGCCGACTGTTCTCTCCGTCCAGAACGGACTCGGAAACGTCGAAATGTTGGAGGGGGTGTTAGGTCAGTGCTCGGAGACATTGGCCGGCACGGCGACGTACGGCGCGCTCCTGACCGAACCGGGGCGCGTGCGGTGTACCGGTCGAGGCTCGATGACGTTCGGGGCCGTCGACGGGGCGCGGTCACCGACGGCCGAACGACTGGCGGAGGCTTGGGACGGGTCCATCGATTGTGTGTCCTCGACGGCGATGCCGCGTCGGCTGTGGGAAAAGGTCGTGATCAACGCGGCGATCAACCCGGTCACGGCCCTCTCGCGGGTGCGAAACGGGCGCATCCTGGAGGAGCCGCTCCGATCGATTTCGATGGCGGCCGCCCGGGAGGCCGTACGTGTCGCTCGCGAGCAGGGGTATCCGATCGAGACCGCGGAGATGCTCGCGGAGGTTCGGTCAGTGGCCCGACAGACACGCGAGAACGAATCCTCGATGGCCCGTGACGTGCGCACCGGTTCCCGGACCGAAATCGAGGCGATCACGGGCGAGATCATCCAGCGCGGGGAGCCCGAGGATGTCCCGGTCAACCGCCTGCTCCATGGTCTGGTCGTGGGCTACGAACACGGGGCCGGGGTCAGAAACGGGAACTAGAACGGAGCGCTCGGGCCTTCGTCGTCGCTTTCCTCGGCATCCGCGGTGGTGTCGCCGGGGAAGTTCGGTTCCAGACTTCCGCCGCGAGAGGGGCCACCCATGCCGCCGCCCCCGCCCATGCCGGTCTCGGCGTGGACGGTGTCGATCTCGGGGATCTCCTGGGTCATGCGGCTCTTGATGGCCTGGATCGTCATCGGCGAGATGCCGCAGCCGGAACAGGCGCCGCCGAGCATGATGGTGACCTCGCCCGCCTCGCGGTCGAGGTTCTGGATGGCGGCGCTCCCGCCGTGCATCTGGATCTGCGGGAAGTTCCGGCGGAGGAAGTTTGAGATGCGTTCCTCCAGGTCCTCGACGTCCGCCGTTTCGGGTTCCGTGCTCATGGGGCCATGTTCGGCTGGAACGCGTTTAGCCTTTTGGATGCGGGTTATCCGAGAAACTCCTCCTCGAGACTTTCTTCGAGACGTGCGACGTAGATATCCAGCACCTCCTCGAATTGCTCCTGGCGGACCGGCACCCCCGCGACGCGATCGAATGGCTCCGGCGGGAGTTCGATCCGGAAGGGACTGCCCTCGCGGTCGGGTTCGTAGAACGGTTCGCTCTCGTTGAGGACCTGCTGGTCGATAGCATGGACGAGTGTCGAGTCGTATTGGTCGTTCATCTCCTCGAAGGCTCGCTTGTACGCCCGCTGGAGCTCAGTGAGGTAATGGGCATACTTGTCTTCGAATCTTTCCGGCTCGAACCCGCTCATTGGGTGGAGGTCGGCGGCTCGGCGGTTAAACGGCTCGTTGCGACGATTGCAGACCTCCCATTTGATAATGTGGTCCGGCGAACGGTCTGGAGGCATGACGAACAGTGCTGACAGCGGTGATCCCGCTGGCGTCTCTCGCGAGCAACTCACGGACATGGTGGATGCGTATCTCGACGCGGTCGTGGCCGGCGATCCCGATGCCGTCCCCCTCTCGTCGGAAGCGGCGTTCGTCGAAAACGTCGAACAAAAGGAACCGGGCGAAGGGCTATGGCAGTCAGCCTCCGAAGCGCCGCAGGATTTTGCGATCTACGTACCCGATCCCCTCTCCACGCAGGTGGGGTTTCTGGGACTGATGAAGGAGGGCGGGGATCCGATCCTGCTGGGGCTGCGCCTGAAGGTCGGTGATGGCGAGCTCACCGAGATGGAGCATTTGATCGCCCGCGACCTCGGCGATGGACCGGGCGCAGGGGATCTCGCGGGGGTCCTCGAGCACTTTGAGGAGCCCCGTCCAGCATTCCAAGAACGCGTACCGCCTGAGAAACGAAACTCCCGCGCGGAAATACTCGGCATCGCGGAGTCCTATTACGACGCCTTGGAGGAGGACGATGGAAGCTTGGCGCCGTTTGCGGACGATGCCGTCCGATTCGAGAACGGCATGCAGATGACCCACAACGAGCCGCCCGAGGAACCGGGAAGGGAGACCATCCAGTCGCTGGGCACGGCCGAGCAGCTCGACACGCAGGTCATGAGTTACATCGATCGGATCGAGCACCGACGAGTCGATATGGCCGACGTGGAGCGGGGGCTCGTTTGCGGGCTCTCTCACTTCCGTCATCCCCTGGAGGAACCGACTCTCGAGATCGACGGGGTCCCCGGCCTCGAGACGGTCGAAATGGACTACGAGGCCTTCGATCTACCCGCCCTTCACATCTACAAGGTCTACGACGGCCAGATCCACGAGATCGAGGCGATGGGCTTCTTGACGTCCTACAACGCGCCCACCGGCTGGGAATAGGGCCTGATCCTCCATTTGGGATCGTTAGCTGCCCACCGAGCCCAATATGAGCTATTACTGGTGACTGGGACATGCAGTAGTTCCGAAGTTGGCGTATTTGTGCATCAGCGTGACGTTCTTTCTGGCCAGACAGCTCTGAAATCCGCGGACTCCTTTCGATCGAAGACTCTAACGACTCGAAATTCAATCAGAAAGGGCCCAGTACTCGTAAAACCCGAAAAATGCCTTCAGTTGCCACTCACGAGACGCGATCCCGCCTGGAGGGATCGGCTAGGTTGGTGCTGTCAACTGCTTACGAGCCACATTCAGGAACCGTTTGGCTGTCACCTGGGGCTTGTTCCGTCGTTCGATGTTCAGTGAAATCTGGACCAGCATGTCGACGATCAGCCAAAGGTTGTACAGCAGCACGGCGAACCCGAAGTAGAACAACCGCACTGTGTACTCCTTCGAGGTGGTCCACGCAAGGAAGTCCTTGATCGTCTTATAGCTGTTTTCGATGCCCCAGCGACGGCTGTATTGGCTGATCAGGACCATCGCGAGGTCACGGTCGTGCTCGGTTTCGTCTGACACGTCCTTGCTCGTAATGAACGCGACCGTCTTGTTCGCGTTCTGCGTCGATGGGACGAGTACGAGATTCGTCCCGCCTCGTTTCTGTGTTTGCCCACTGGGGACCGGGCCGTATATCCCGTAATCCTGGATCACCTTCACGTCGTGGCGCATCCTGCCGATCTCTCGCTTGACCCGCTTGTTCTTCGGGGACGGGATGATGTACTCGACATTCTCACGTTCTAGCACACGGATCGTGCCAGCTGAGCAGAACTCCGAATCGGTATAGATCGTCCCGATGCGGGCGTGCTGTTCACCGATCGCAAGCAGCTCGTCGACGACTTCCCAGACGTGGTAGCCCTTCTGTACCGGCCGCATTGCCAGGGTGAATTTTACCTGTTCACCGACGACGGTTAGCGTCGCGAATTTGTAGCACCACTCGTACTCCTTGTTCGGCGGCGCCCCGATGACCATATCCAGTTCTTCGCGATCGCCGTAGTACGGAACGTACGTCATGTCGATCGCAACGGTCACCGGCCGGTTCAGGTCGAGATGCTGTGCCGCTTCGGAAGTGATCACCGAGATCCCATCGTCGACCATTCGAAGGACTGAGTCCGGATCAAGCTGCTGGATCGCGTGTAGGTGGGTATCCCCGTCCGGAGCATGTGGCCGATCCGTATCCTGGGCGAAGATGTCCGTCCCGGATTCGGCGGCACTTTGCGTTAGGCCCATGTGGGTCTGAAGTTCGAGGAACGCCTCTTGCTCGTAGTGGGCGTTCTCGGCGCGATTGAACCCAAAACACGGGAACACGAGTTTCTGCATTTCTGCCGTCACGTCGCGAATTTTCTCGTTAACGTACCGCCGTTTGCTCCGCTCGGAGAGCTCGCTCTTGTCCTCGGTCTCGAATGCCTGGAGTCCGACGCTGACGCCTTTTCGCCATGCAACACCGGCCACGGCCATGGCCTTCTCCTCAATGAACTGCTGAAGGCCGTCGTCGAACCGATCCCGCCATGCACGTCCGAACGTGGTACGGGCGGGCACGTCCTCGAAGCCGAACGCTTGCGCAACGGAGTCGTCTTGGTCGAGGAGGCGATGGAGCTCGCTGAAGGAGTAATCTTCCAACTGTTTCAGGAACAGCGCGCGGACCATTGGCTCCAGCGGACTCTTGGCATGCCAGTCCGCATACTGGTCGTCGATGAGGTCCTCGGGAAACTCAAGCTCCGCAACGAGTTCCGCCGGATCGTCGGTCCAAGCGAGAATCCGCTCCGCTTGGTCTTCGAGCGATCGACCGACACTCTCGGTGTCGGTCATGTCGGGCCTCCCTGTTGAGGAGTTGCTCGGTTTCGACGGTCGCGAAGACCGACGACGGTGCGTTTATTCCGCCGGACTCCATACTCACGTATGGAGCTGATGCCTTGCTTGGACACGGGGGATCAGCTCCGTTTTGAAGAGGGCAATCACGTTTACCACGTGGATTTGCGACTCTCCATCCCTGCCTTGTAAGGCAAGGAAAATAAAAGCTACGTTGCCCTACAAGGCAAGGGTTTATTGAGGATGAGATTGAATCTCTGTTTACATTGGCTGAACGAGATCGCGACGAGCGAGGACGGTTCCAGCCTTCTCATGAGCTGAAGGCGGAGGATATTTTCGAAGCGATGACTCCTTTGGAACCCTACACGACGCGGGAAGTGGCAGAGAAAGTCGACGTGCCGAGGAGGACAGTTTATAAATACTTGGAAGAACTTCAAGAAGCCGACAAGATCCGGAAAAAGAAACCGGAACCCAGGCGTGCCATTTGGATCAGAGGCCAATAACATGAAGGACAATAATCCATCCTCAACACTGACGGGGGGTTTGTTTCGCAGGAATGAAATTACCAATGACGGGCGGGGCGCGATCACACCCGCGAAAACGATCCCTGTGGACAAATTGCAAAGGGGAGAGTCTGTTTTACCCTCCGTCCAAAATATCGCCGAGCGCTATGTGGAATTAGATTCTGCAGATTTGGTGAACATGCAACGCGATGGCGGCCTCGCAAGGATTGAGCGCGAGCATTCGAAGACTGCATCCTATGATGTCGTTGTCTACTTTTTCGCCTTTACCGATGCATTTCCCATATCTAAGGAGCTAATCCGCACCGTGGTAAAGCTGTCCACCAAATATTCGGATTTCATTACTCCCCCTATCCAAATTCCGCTTCTGGAGCAGATATTATATGGGGATGAGGCGGATGATCCCCAGATCAACGCCGAGGATAATGAAGTAGCTGATCCTCAAAATCCTGATTATATGCATCTGTATCATGCGGGTATCGAGCGATACCTGGAGGTTGTCGAGGACGTGGATAAACCGGTATCCGCCCCCATCCCTTTATTGGAAGATAACTGGGACGATTTGGTGCACCTTCTCTCAACAATCATTGAACACAAGGTCGACGTTGATATGTGGTGTTACAACATGTTACGACGGAAACCAACTAGCCCAGACAAACGAGATTTCATCTTGGCAGTCCACAATTTCCTTAGACGTCACAACCGATTCTCGGGTACGCTAAAATACGCCTTGAACGTCCGGCATAGCTACCACATCAAGAACTCCCGTCTGAGTTATTCTGCGGAAGATTCAGTGCGGAGTGCCGAGAATCTAGTGTTGGCCGGATATGGCTTCGATATTATCGGCGGAAATCATTGGAGTCCGCCTCAAGCTGGATCTTATTATAATCCTCCAGAGATCAGGTTGTTCGATCACGAAATTGGGGCATATCGTTCTGGGCCGCCTACGAACTCGGTCCTCAATGATATCTGGTCAGAACTACCCGGGTCCTCCTTTGACCAGGGTTCCGTATTACGGGCCGTCAATGA
>CAZAYR010000002.1:0-53070 GCA_964489365.1 uncultured Salinarchaeum sp. | reverse complement strand
GCTCCATATCGTACACGAGGCGATCGGAGTTGTCGTAGACGATGACCTCGTCGTCATCCTCGGCCTCGTCGGCCCGCTTGGCGGCGCCCATCTTTTCGGCGATCCGTTCGTACGCCGCATCGTCGTCGTGATCCTGGATCCGGGCCGCGTGGCGTTGGCCGTGGCAATGCGTCTCGACGATAAACCGTCCGAGCTTCATACCGCACGGCGACCGGGTGCTTGCAAAAAAGTGTCCACACGGCTCCCGCATCGAACCCCTTGGACGGCATCCGACCGTGGGCATCGCCGCCGTTCGAGCGGGGTCGAAACGCGTAGGGCCGGGCGTCGCCGAGCGCCGACGTGCGCCGATCGACGATCGGGACGCTGTTCGTGTTGGCCGCCGCGGCGGGGTTCGGCACGATCGGCGTCTTCGGCCGAGTTGCCGTGTCGATCGACCTGGCCCTGGCGACCTTGCTCCCGGTCCGATTCGTGCTTGCCACGCTCGTCGTGTTGTCCCTGGCCGTCGCCCGTGACTGGCACCTTCCGCGATCCCTGGGCGATTGGCTCGCAACGTTGACGCTGGGCGTGGTCTACACCGCCATGACGCTGTGTTTTTTCGTGTCCTTGCGGTACCTCACGGCGGGCATCGCGACCATCGTGTTGTACACCTACCCGACGTTCGTTGTCGGGCTTGCGGCGCTGTTCCTCGGCGAGGTGATTACCCGGCGCAAGGTCCTCGCGCTCGGCCTCGCGACCGCAGGCGTCGCGGTCGTCGTCCGGACCGGGACGGTCGTGGTCGATCCGATCGGCGTCGCCCTCGCGCTCGGCGCGGCGGCGTGCTATGCGGTGTATACGACCGGGACCCGCAAGCTCTCGCCCGCGATCGCCCCCCGCGGCCTCATGATCGGGATCCTCGTCGGGACGAGCGCGAGTATGTTCGTGTATGGGGTGGTCGACGGCCGGCTCGCACTCCCGGCGGGTAGGGCGGAATGGGGCGTCGTGCTCGGTCTCGCGCTCGTCTCGACGGTCATCCCCCATCTCCTGTTCTACGAGGGCGTCGCCCGGCTCGAAGCCAGCCGGGTGGGCGTGGTCAGTACGGCCGAGCCGGTGGTGACCGTCGCACTCGGGGCGGCGTTGCTCGGGGAACCGATCACCCGGTTCGTTCTCGTCGGCGGCGTCCTCGTCCTTGCGGGGGTCTTGCTGGTCCAGTCCGGACGGCCGGAGCCGGGGGCGCTTCCGGAGGCACCCGCGGTCGCCGATGGCGAGGAGTGATTTCGTGGCGATGGATTGCCGGCCCCGGATCCGTCATCGGGTAAACGAACCCGCACCCCCGGGTTGTACCGGCCCCGGGCAGTTCGATTTCACCGGGCGACCCACCGGATCGCTCGTCTTGGAACGGAACCATTCTTGAACCCGGCTCGAAATCGAGCCGACATGGCCGAGATTCCCTCGCAGTTTCTGGAGCTCTTCGACAAGCCGACGATCGCCCACGTGACGACACTGTTGCCGGACGGCGCACCGCATACCTCGCCGGTGTGGATCGATTACGACGCAACCACGAACCGCGTCCTGGTCAACACGGAGCGGGGCCGTCGGAAGGAAAAGAACGTCCGGCAAGACCCGCGGGTCGCGGTCAGCATGACCGATCCGGACGATCCGTATCGATACCTCCTCGTGCGGGGGGGCGTCGGGGAGGTCACGACCGAGCACGCCCGCGAGCATATCGATGAGCTGGCTCGCCGGTATGTCGACGAGGAGTATCCCGGCCCGATCGAGACCGAGCGCGTGATCCTGGCGATCGAACCAGCGCGCGTGACCCACTCGGATCGACGGAACCGCTAGGCCGCCGCGCCAGCTTGGCCGCGACCCATGTGTCAGAAGTCACGCTGCTCCGGTCCGATCGCACCGTCAACGCGCTCGAACATTCCTCGACGGCATCTGCGGGCGGACGGATTTATTCCGCGAGTTCGGCAAGGAGCCGTGCCTCTGCTCGCCGCCGCTGGACGTCTCGGCCACGTGCTCGCACCACTTCGAGCCGTTCGTCGACCGTGCGCTGAATCGCGGTTCCCACCGACGTTGACCGCCAGCCGATCGTCCGGATTCGGCAGGTATCCATCACGTGGGGGTAGCTGGTCGCTGGGTGGTGATAGAGGACGAAGTCCTCCGGTGCCAGCCCGACGCCTGCCAACTCCCGGGCACTCGTGTGGACAAGCTCGACCGATGTCCCGAGCGCGTCGGCGAGCGCGTGAATCACGTCCGCGAGCGTACAGACCCGGCTGTCCGCGACGTTGTACGCCCACCCGGGCTGGCCATGCTCGGCCACGAGCCGGACCGCCCCGGCGACGTCCTCCACGTACGCGCGGTGCCAGATCGCGGTCCCGTCACCCGGCACGAGGACGCGATCCTGGTTGTCGACGCGGTCGATCCAGGGATCGTGGAGCGTTTCGTTCACGGGCAGGTCGATCCAGTCCGGCCCGCTTCCGGCCGGCGCGACATCCTGTTCGGGCACCGTCTCCGGTCCATACAGGACCGACGGCCGGACAGTCATCGCGGCGACGCCCGCGTCCGCGGCATCACGGGCGAGGCGGTCGCCTTCCGCCTTCCGGGCGGCGTAACTCTCCATGGTATCGTCGCGTGCTTGCCCGGGCGTACAGTCCGCAAGGGGCGTCTCATCCTCGCGCTTCGGGATCGTCCGTGCATCATAGACCCCGCCGCTCGACACGTACACGTATGCGTCGACCTCGTCGAAGATGTCGACGGCCGCGGCAACGTCCCGGGGAATAAACGCGGCCGTGTCGATCACCACGCCCGGATCGACGTCCGCGGCCACCGTCGCGAGGGTCTCCCGATCGCCGCGGTCCCCGACACGATGCTCGATGTCCACGGCGTCGAATGGAACGGACGGCTCGCCTCGCGCGAGCGTCGTCACCGCATACCCCTCGCGTGCGAGTTGTTCGGCAACGTGCCGGCCGAGGAAGCCGGTCCCGCCGATCACCAGGGCGGATGGCATGGCAGTGTCTCGTTGGCCCGAACGAAAAATGCGAGGGCGGCTCGGGGCCGAATATGGTCCCAGGGAGGTCTCCGGGACGTTCCCGGGCCGGGGGAACGAACGGAAGCCTGAATGTCCCCCCGGCGGAGCTTTCCACATGACTGAATCGTCGCTTGCGGATCGGCGGGATTTTCGGCGGCTCGTCGACCATCTCGAGGAAACAGCGCTTTGGGTGGTGTCTGAGCCTGGGGAGTTCGACTATATCAGCAAGGGCTTCGAGGACATCTGGGGCATCCCGCCCGAGGATGTGGAGGATGACATTTCCCGGTTGCTCGACACGATCCACCCGGATGATCGCGAGCGTGTCCGATCTCTGATCGAGTCTGCCGAGGAGGAAGTCGGGGCCGCGTCCTACGAAAATCGAATCGTCCGACCCGATGGCGAAAGCCGGTGGGTGAAAACCCAGCAGATTCCAGTCCGGGACGAGGCGGGGACCTTCACGGAGCTCGTGGGGATCTGTACGGACGTCACGCGGTTGAAACGCCGGGAGGAGGAGCTCGAGGCCCTCAACCGGGTCGTTCGCCACGACATCCGCAACGACATGAACGTGATCCTCGGCTGGGGCGCCCTCCTCGAGGACCACGTCGACGAAACCGGCGAGGCGTATTTGAAGAAGATCTTGCGGACCTGCGACAGCATCCTCGAGCTCACCGAGACCTCGCGGGATTTCGTCGAGGCGCTGACGGGCGAGGAGGCCCTCGAGACCACCCCGATCCCGCTTCGCTCGACGCTCGAGACCGACGTCGACCTCCGCGCCGAGTCGTTTCCGTCCGCCCGGTTCGCGCTCGATCCCGACTTCCCGGACGTCGCCGTGCAGGCAAACGGGATGCTCTCGTCGGTCTTCCGGAACCTCCTGAACAACGCCGTTCAGCACAACGACGCGGAGATCCCCGAGGTCGAGATCCACGGCGAGCGGGCGAACGGAACCGTGATCGTCCGGGTCGCCGACAACGGCCCGGGGATCCCGGACGACCAGAAGGAAGCCATCTTCGGCAAGGGCGAGAAGGGTATGGACAGCCCCGGGACGGGGATCGGGCTCTATCTGGTCCGGACGCTCGTCGAGCAGTACGGCGGCGACGTCTGGGTCGAGAACCGCGAACCGCGCGGCGCCGTCTTTCTCGTTCGCTTGCCCATGGCGGAGTGATGGTCGGCGACGGTCGCGAGATCGCGGTCCGACGCCTGCCGCAACGTGATCGAAGGAGTCCAAGGTGGTGCCCACAGCAGGAGGACGTCACGGTCGAGCCCTCGATCTGTGCAAGGACTCCATTCGACCCGTCAGCCGCGATGCTCCCCAGCCGACGGTTCAAGTAGTACGACCCCCTGGAGAGGTTTGGCATGGAGACATCCGAGAAGGGTCCAGTCCCGCTATCCTGTCGGGTATGTGAGACACAAATCGATACCATCGCGGAATTCGACCAGGCCGGCGACCGATTCCGCTGCCCGACATGTGGAACCGTGTGTTTCGTACGTGCAGACGAATCCGATCTGCTTCGGTAACGGCCGGGAAGCGGACCGCGACGCCCGAGCCGGGCCCACCGCGGCCCAGTCGAGGGGTCATTCCGTACCGAACCCGGTGGGGGGACCGGTCAGAAGCCGAATCGACGCCGGGGGCGGTCCATCCCCGGGGGCGATTTCAACGACCGGTCTGGCGTCGCTACTTATACGACCCGGGGTTTTCGCCAAGGAGGCTGGGTTGGGATGCGATCGTGGGCCTCACTCGCGAATCAGGCAGCCCGCCGAGAGCAGGTGCGCGAGGGACCGGTTCCACTGAGCGGAGTCCACAGAAGGGGGGAGTGTCCACCGGCGTCGCGTCGACCGGTTCAACGGGGACGTTCTCGATCCTGCATCTGGCTTCCCACGCCGGCGATCGGAACGTGCTGCCATGGGCCTCGATCGCTGACTCGACGGGACTCACGCTTCCCCGACGAGGCGGGCGATATGTTCGGGCGGCACTGCCCCACGGGCCACATACTCGCCGTACACAAACGTGGGGACGCCGGTGATCCCGTTCGCTTGGGCCGCTGTGAATTCGTTTCGAAGGCGCGCGCGCAGCTCGTCGTCCTCCAACGCCTTACGAAGCTCGTCCCCGACGACGCCGACGGATTCCGCGATGTCGACGAGGACGTGGAAGTCCCCGATATCCCGCCCGTTGACCCAGAGCGTCTCATAAATCGCCTCGTCAAAGGCCGACCAACGATCGGGATGTTCCGATTTCACGTACAGTGACGCCACCTGGGCGTTCAGCGAATCGACGTGTTCCGGGAGTTCGTCGAGATCGCGCATCTCCTCGGCCCCGTACTCGTCCCGCAATCGGGCGACGTTCTCGTGCACCTGCTCGAAGTACGCGTCATCCTTCCCGTCGTCGATCGTGTGATCGATCTCGCCGTCGGGACCCCGCTTTTGACTTCGGAGATCGAACGGCTGCCAGTCAATCTCGAGCGTTTCGTCCCGGGATTCCAGGTAGGTGTCTAACGAGCGCCGGCCGAGATAGCAGAACGGGCACACGTAATCCGCATACATCGTGAGCTGGTCGCCGTTCTCTGACATTGCAAGCACATTCGGCCCCCAGGCGGAAAAGCCCTTAAGTGAGGCCGGGGGTACCTCGCGAGATTTTGACGAGCGACATCCCATCCGCCGTCCAGATCTCCAAAACCTCCCGAGTTCATCCCACGAGAGTCAGGGCGATATCCGTCGATTCCGAAACTCTCGGCGAACTGCATGAAATCCGGATTCGTGAATCCGGTCCAGAACAATTCGGTGGGCGAGTTGCTTGTCGGCGATCAGCCTGTGGTCATCGTCGACGAAGAGCGGATGGTAGCGCCACAGCCCCCGCCACGCGGTCTCGATCCGCGCGGCGTTCATCAGGAATCCGCCGTCGCCGGTCGCCGCCGCCACCCTCCCCCTCGGTCGCGAGATCGGCCGCGGCGGGCTGCGTGGTGGTGGCGATCACATCCGTGTGGTTTTGCTGTCCTTAGGTGCCAGACGCTCCCGAGGAGGCCGCATTGCGGAGGCGCCCATCGCCCGCCATCCATCGCCGAGCGTTCCCGACTTCGGAACGGTCCCCCGGCCGTCGGCCCCCGGGGACGAGCCTACCACGCTTGGCTCCTCAGAACTCCGTGATCACTTCGATGCCGAGCGTCCCGTAATCGGTCATCGCATCGAGTCGGTCGCTGACTTCCTCGAGGGACACTTCCTTGGTCACCTGTGCCCCGGGATCGATCCGGCCTTGGTCGTACATGCGGATGATCTCGCCGAAGCGCGACGGCGGCATCCCGACGTTGCCCATCAGGGTAATCTCCTTGCCCAGCATCGCCCCGGTGGGAAGGTCGACGCCCTCGTCCTCCGGCGTGGGCACCCCGACCTGGACGTGCCGGCCCGAAAAGCCAAGGCAGTCGATCGCGTTCTGACAGGTCTCGTCCTCGCCGAGCGCGTCGATCGCGACGTCGGCCCCGCCGTCGGTGACGTCCTGGATCTCCCCGGGCACGTCCTCGACCTCCCGGGCGTTCACGGTCACGTCCGCGCCGAGGTCCTCGGCGAACGCGAGCTTCTCGTCGGTGATGTCGACGGCGACGACGCCCGCCCCCAGCGCCGAAGCGGTCTGAATCGCCGAGGAACCGATCCCGCCACAGCCGTGCACGGCGACCCACTCGCCGGGCCCGGCTTGCCCCTGGTGGGCCACCGCATTGTATCCCGTCATGAACCGGCAGCCGAGCCCGGCCATCTCGGCCGATGACGCGTCGTCCGGGAGCTGTACGGTGTTGACGTCCGCCCACGGGACTGCGACTTCCTCGGCCCATGCGCCCTGGGTCTGCCCGTCGAAACCGAACACCCGCTGGTTCTCACAGAGGTTCGACTTCCCCGAGAGGCACCGATCGCAGGTCCCGTCAGCGAGGTTCATCGAGGCGGAGACCCGGTCGCCTTCCTGGAGGGTCTCGACCTCCACGCCGACTTCCACGACCCGGCCGGCGGGTTCGTGCCCGATGACCGTGCCCTCCAGTTCGGGGGACATGTGGCCGTGCCAGCCGTGCCAGTCGGACCGACAGATCCCGCAGGCCTCGAGTTCGAGGACGACGCCGTGGGGTTCCGGCTCGGGCCGTTCGATCTCGGTGATCTCGAGCGGTGCGTTGAATTCGTCGATTTTGGCCGCGCGGATGTCCGCACTCATTGGCGTTCGTGCGAGGGATCGACACGCAAAGTCGAATAGGCGTCGATTTCCGGCCGCTCGAACGCTCCGGTCACGCCGGGTGGACTTCCGTCACGCGGACGGCGTACTCGTCCGGCAGGTCCGCGAGGTCGACCTGTATCTTGAGGGCGTGATGGTAGCGTGCCACCGTTTGCATGGATGCCTTCTGGGCGCGCTCTAACGACCCGTTGCCGGCCTTGATTTCGCAGAAGAAGCGGGCCCCTCCGGCTTTGCCTTCCCCAATGATCAGACAGTCGGGCTCCCAGGCCGGGGGTTCGGGAATGGCGGCACCGAGGTCGGGGTCCGCGATCACTCGTAAGCCACTGTCCGTCTCACACGCGTCGAGCTGCTCGGCCAGATAGCGTTTTAGCCCCGGGGCCAGCCCGTACCCACCGAACACGAGCGCGCGCCCCAGCTCGCCGTATTGATTCGCGCCGACGTCCCACGTCCATCGCGACCCATCACGTCGTTTCGGTCGGTCCACATGACGCTGTGGAAACCGAATCACGTACCCATCGACGTCGTCGGGATCCTGGGGAGCTACCGCTTGGAGCCGGACGCGATTCCCCGTCCCGTTGCACTCCTCGACGAAGGCGACCGCCTCCGGTTTCGATGCAAAGCGCCACCGGCGGCCACGGTCCTCGACGGCCTCCGCGACGGCGCCGTTCGTCTCGATTGCCGAGGGCTTGACACGGACCGTAAACATGCGCGGTTCCTCCAATGCAGGGTTCAAAGCTGCCACGGTAAGCGGGCATTCGAGGCTCCGGCTGGGCATTCCGCGAAATCGGGTCGTGTCCGCCGCGATCGTCGGTTGCTCTGCCTGAATATTCGCGCCGCGTGGACCCGAGCTGGCAAGGTCCAGAACCGGCGGCGTCTTCGGTTACGCGATGATGCCATGATCGCGCTACCCGGTCGTACATGCGCCAGCGTCAGGGTAGTACCCCGGCCGTCACGGCCGACGGTCCCGAGCGTAGAAGCGTACTTCCCCTCCCTGTGTCTCTAACGCGTCGTGGCCGCATTGCCGCCCTCGAGATACTGATTCGCACTTTCTGCCGCCACCCGTCCGTAGACTGCGGCGTTCGTCAACCCCGTGCCTCCCGGGTAGTTCCCGTAGAAGAGTCCCCCGGTGACGTTGCCCGCGGCGAACAGCCCCGGGATCACGGAGTCGGTCGTATCGAGCACCTCAGCGTCTGGCGTGATCGCGATCCCGCCGAAGCCGAAGGTCATGCCGCCGGTGACCGGGTAGCCCGTAAACGGCGGCTCGTCGAGCGGGATTGCCCAGTTGGACTTCGGCGGCGTGAGGTCGGCGGTCCGGTTTCCATCGAGGGATTCGGGGTCGTAGCGATCGAGCGCGTCCGGGTCGCATGCAGCGTTGAACGCTTCGACCGTCGCGACGGTGCGCTCTACATCGCCGATCCCGAGTCGATTCGCGAGGGTGTCGATCGAGTCCGCGGTGATCGGCTCGGTCGGGCCCATGTGAGCGACGTCGTCGACGACCGAGGCATCCACGATGATGAAGGCCTCGTGGAACGGTTGTTCGAAGATCTCGCGGCCAAATTTTGCGTAGGTATGCGCCCGGGCGTCCTCCCCTTCGTCCAGAAATCGTTCGCCTTCGTGATTGACGATCACGCCATACTGGTAGCCGTCGATCCGCGTGACACCCCCCTCGACCGGCGGCGAACCGGCATCGATCAAGGCCATGTGTGCCTCGCCCCACTCCCCCTCGGATTTCGCGCCCACATCCATCGCCGCCTCGAGCACTTCCCCGGTGTTGTACCGGCTACCCCGCACCTTCATCTTGCCGTACCCGGGGCCGAAATAGCGGGTCCGTTGTTCCTTGCTCGAGCCGTAATCGCCCGCTGCGAGGATCACCGCGTCCGCGAGAAATCGCGTCCGCCGTCCGTCCACGTAGGCTTCGATGCCGGCGGCCGACCCCTCGTCATCGCGGACGATCTCCCGTGCCTCCGCGCGATACCGCACATCCACCCCGGCCTCCTCGAGGCGTGCCACAAGTTCGTCGACCATCGATTCACCGTCGAGCCACACGCGTCCGGCGGTGTAGCCCGGATGCGGAGCGTCGTACTCCCACTCGAGGCCGTGTTCCGTGAGCCACTCGAAGGTGGCGGACGCCTCGCCGGTCACGATCTCGGCCAGCGCTTCGTCGGCGCGATAGTCCGTGACCCGCATCAGGTCCGAGTAGAAATCGGAGGCGGTGTAGTCCGGGACGTCGAAGGGGACATCCAGGTCGATCTCGGCGGTGGGCAGCCGGAACGACTCGGTGAATCGGGTGTGGCCGCCTCGGTGAGCCTCCGGGGCTTTTTCGAGAACCGTGATCGATCGATCCATCTCCGAGAGACGGAGTGCCGCGGAGAGCCCGGCGATCCCACAGCCAACGACCACGATGTCGGAATGCACTCGCCGCATCTGATTGGGGAGGAGGGTATAGCGAGGGTCTTAATCCTAGCGGGTCGGCCGCAACGGCTCGCGGTTCGCAAGGCGCCCGCTGGGTAACCCCCGACTTTCCGACACCCCGACTCGCGAGTTACCGGTCCGGTGTGGCCTGTCGACCACGTCGCAACGGGAACACACAAATCGGCGCGGGGCCGAGCCGGGAGTATGATTACGAATCTCGCGTCCGGGGTGGCTGGGTTCACCAGCAATGCATTCCTCGTCACCGGCGATCGCCCGGTCGTCATCGATGCGGGGACGGACTTCGACGCCGTGGGGGCGATACGGGAGCACGTCTCGGAGATCGACGCGCTCGTACTGACCCACACCCACCCGGATCATGTCGGCAATGTCGATGCGATCACCGACGCCTTCGGCGTCGATTGTTGGGGATATGATACCGACAATCCGCTCGTGGATCGGGGGATCGCGGACGGGGACGTGATCCAGCTCGGCGACCGGGCATACGAAGCGCTATTCACTCCCGGGCACGCCGTCGATCACCTCTGTTTTCTCTCCCGGGACGGGGAGGTGCTCCTCTCCGGGGATCTGCTCTTCCCCAACGGCAACGTCGGTCGGACCGACTTCGAAGGTGGCGATCCGGAAGCGCTTGCGGCGAGCGTCGAACGTGTCGCCGAGCGGGTGGATGCGTCACTCAAGGAACTGTATGCGGGCCACGGTCCGGCCGTGACGGAGAACGCCCACCGACACGTCGCGCGTGCCCGCGAGGCGGTGGCCACGCACGTCGGCCGGTGAGCGGGACAGACGCCGAAGCCGCTCGAACGCCTCGATCTCCCGATCGCGGTCGGGTCTCCGTGTGATACTCCGGGCAAGGCAGGTCGGGAGGACACCGACCCCGGTATCGAAACCAATGAAAGGGCCGGCATCGAATTTGGGCCGAGCCCACCCGTATGCAATCTCACTCGACCCCCCATCGGCATACGATCAAGGATCTCGCGGGTATCGCCGCGCGGAATGAGGGCGGGGAGATCGCCTTCGTCGACGCGTGGACGGAGGAAGCCCACACGTGGAACGAGTTCCACGATCGCAGCGACCGGGCCGCGAACGCGTTTCGCGAGCACGCCGGCCAGGGCGACCGGATCGCGTTCATCTGTGAGGGTTCGACGGCCCACGTCACCCAGTGGATGGGCGCGGTCAAGGCCGGATGCGTCGTCTCGAACCTCCACACCAAGGCCTCGCCGGAGACACTCCAGTATTGCGTGGACGAACTTTCACCCCAGGTCGTGGTGATCGATGAAGGCTTCTCGGATCTGTACCACGAGGCGGTCTATGACGAGGTCGCGGCGTCGATCGGGAACGTGGTCGTGCTCGGCGAGGCCACGCACCCCTACGAGGAATCCGTCGCGGCGTTCATGGACGGCCGGGAAGCGGACCCGCCGGACGTCAGCGTCGGGCAGGACGACCTGGCTGCGGTCATCTGGACCTCCGGGACGACGGGGTTTCCGAAGGGCTGGTGTTTCACCCATCGCGGGCTGCTCGACCGGGGCATGAAGCTCCTCTCGCTCGGGGGCAGTTCCCAGGGGACACGGCGCTTGCAGGGCCTGACCCCCTCCTTTGCGGCCTGGTATTCGGGGACCATCCCGGCGCTGCTCTCCCGGCCGCGGACGTACTTCGTCCGCGAGTGGGATCCCGAAAAATACCTCAGCCTGATCGAGGAGAAGGAACTCACGGGCCTCGGGATGGTGCCGACGATGTGGCACGAGCTGTTGGGGGTCGACGAGTTCGACCAGTACGACCTGCGTTCGCTGGAGTCCGTGGCGGCCGTCGGCGAGAAACTCACCATCGATACGCTCGAAGCGCTCCGGGAGAACGTGTGCGATCGGGTCGTGAACAGCTATTCGGCGACCGAGTCGGTGGTGACGTATATCATGCACGACGGCGATCACGAGGATGTCGTGGGAACCGTCGGCAAGCCGACGCCGGGCACGGACGTCCGCGTCGTCGATCCGGATGGCTCCCCGGAGGACACGCTGCCGGACGGCGAGGTCGGCGAGATCCTCGTCCGGACGAACGACCAGCCCGTCTGGGCCTGGAACGACACGGCGAAACTCGAGGAGGCCTTCGTCGATGGCTGGTGGCGGTCGGGCGACATGGGCTATCGTGACGAGGACGGCTTCCTCTACCTCGAGGGCCGGAAGGACTTCATCATCAAGACCAAGGGCATCAAGGTCAGCCCGTCGCCCATCGAGGAACGGCTCGACGACCACCCGAAGGTCGAAAAGGCGGCCGTCGTGGGTGTCGAGGACGAGGAGTTCGGCCAGAAGGTCACCGCCGTCATCAACGCAGCCGACGGCTCGGTGACCCCCGAGGAGCTCGACGAGTGGTGTCTCGAGAGCGACGAGGTGGCACGCTTCGAACGGCCCCGCGCGTACGAGATCGTCGAGGACACGCTCCCGCGGACGGTGACGGGGAAACTCGATCGGGCGACGACGAGGGACGAACTGGTGGCCTGAGGCACAGCGGCGGTCATGCTGACGCAGGTCGACCGTTCCCATCGGCGCTTATTCGGAGTAGGCCGAGATCGTCTGATACAGCGCTTCCACCACCTCCGATCGGTGATAGCGGACCGCGCGGGAGCGCTCGTCGTACTCGATCACCCCGTATTCCGCGAGTTTGGGCAGGTGCTGGTGCCGGAGTTCGGACGCGATCTCCGCCTCCGCCGGCTCGCGCCCCGAGTCGGCCTCGGAGATCGCCTCGATGATCTCGTCCAGTTCGACGGCCGGCCGCTCGGCCTCGAGGCAGGCACCGAGGATCCGCCGACGATACTCGTGGCGGAGGAGATCCAAGGTCTCCGTTACCGTCGGCCCCGCATCGGGGTCGACGGCCTGAGTGCCATCACCCATGGTACCATGGGACAGATTAGCGCGCAAGCGCCTTATCAATTATTCAAGCGGCCGTGAATCACATGATTCGGAGACCTCTCGTACGACCTACACCGCCGTCCCACTCCCGAGTGGCATCCGATCAGAAGACGGGAGCAGGATCGCGCTGGGCCTCCCGTACATCCGAACGATTCAAGCCCCGAAGGGACGCCGTGGTAGCTATGGCCTATCAAGGGTACGAGGATTACTTCGAAAAGCCGGTCATCATCAGCGTCGCGACGACGGGCGGGATGCACGGGAAGGAAGCCAACGAGAACCTCCCCGAGCAACCCGAGGAAATCGTCGAGGATGTCGTGGCGTGTCGGGACGCCGGCGCGACGATCGTCCACATCCATGCCCGCGACGAGAACGGGGACCCAACGAAGGACCCCGCCAAGTTCCAGAAGATCCGCGATCTGATCGACGAGCGCGCGCCGGAGATGCTCGTCAACTTCACGACCGGAGGCGGCACTTCGCCGGAAGATCGCATCGCGCCGGTGAAGGGGGTCGATCCGGCGCCGGACCTCGCGACCATCGACCTCATTCAGTCGTTGCCCCGCGACCAACACATCGAGTTCGGCGAGACCATGCAGGATCTCGGGGTCAAACCGGAGATCGAGCTGTTCAACGACGGGGAGTTCGACAAGATGGACGACCTCATCGAGGAGGACTTGCTCGAGGAACCCTACTGGACCACGGTGATCTTCGGGATGGCCATCTCGACGAAGCCGCATCCACGGAACGTGCTCAATATGGTCCAGAACCTGCCCGAGGGCGCCGAGTGGCAGGCGATGGGGATCGGCCGGCATCAGCTCCCGCTGACGACCATGGCACTGCTGTTGGGCGGCCACGTGCGCGTCGGCATGGAGGACAACGTGTACTACCGCTACGGCGAACTCGCGGAAAGTAACGCCCAGCTCGTCGAGCGGGCGGCCAATCTCGCCGACATGCTCGAACGCCCGGTCGCCGATCCCGAGCAAACCCGCGAGATTCTGGGACTATAGGGCGCGATTCAGCCACACGTACTCGCGCGGTTATCATCGAGCATGACCCGGATGTGGGGCATCGATCCCCGGTGGCTGTGCGACCAGCATCTCATCGGCGACCACGCCGAGATGCACCAGGTCGTCGGCACGATCGGGAATCATCCACACGCCGAAGCCGTCGTACGGGCCATGCGGAGCAAGACTAGATCGATACCGCGGAGATTCAGGCCCGCCACGATGCGTTGGCGAACGAAATGACCGAAGCGGGGATCGGCCATGACTCGCCGTTGGCCTACACCGATCGCTTCGACGCCTGGACCCTCGATCGCGTGGCCAATTGCCGCGAGCTCGCGTCGCGGTGCGCGGCTTGCCGGGCGCGCATGGATGGAGCGGGCTAACCCGCTCGCATCGTCCATCGCACGGCGGAGTACGTCCCTTCCCCGGTATCTCACGCTTCCCGTCAAGACATCAGATCGATGAATCGATGTCCGTTCTCCATCATCCGCCCCGCCCGAAGAACTCTCGCGTTCGGGTCCGTCAGCAGTCTCGGTGATTTGGCACGAATTTCGTCGTGACTCTCACATCTAAATGCTGTCTCGGGGGTTAGCCCATAGATTAACGTTATCTAACAAGTGATAACAGTCATGGTGGGGGCACCGGAGGGGCCAATCCGCATTCTTCATGTGGAGGACGAACCGGCTTTCGCGGACCTATGTCGGACGTATCTCCGTCGTGAAAACGACCAGTTTCGGATCGAAATCGCCACCGATGCTACCGACGGGCTGGGGAAACTTGAGGAGGAGGATTTCGACTGCGTCGTCTCGGATTTCGACATGCCGGGGGACAGCGGCATCGATCTCCTGCGGGATATCCGTTCGGAAGACACGGAGTTGCCGTTCATCCTATTCACGGGCAAGGGGTCCGAGGAGATTGCGAGCGAGGCGATCTCTGCAGGCGTCACGGATTACCTCCAGAAAGGTGGCGGGACGGACCAGTACACCGTGCTCGCCAACCGGATCGAGAACGCGGTGGGCAAACTCCGCGCCGAATCCCTCGTCCAACGGGCCTTCCAGGCGATGGATCGCTCCCGGGAGGGGATCGCCCTGCTCGACGAAGCTGGCGAGTTTATCTACGTGAACGACGCGTATACGGAGATCGTGGGGTACGAACAGGATGAACTCATGGGCGAGTTCTGGGAGACCGTGTACCCGAACGACCAGATCTCGCGGATCACCGAGGAGATTCTCCCGCGCATCCCGGAGGAAGGCTACTGGTCCGGCGATACCGTCTATCAGCGAAAGGACGGCGCCCGTCAACTCGTCAATCACGCGCTGACGTACTCGGACGAAGGGACGATGATCTGTCTCGTTCGTGATCTCTCCGACGCGGAAGTCGCCCAGGAGCGACGCCGCGAACGACGCGAATTGCTCGATCTGTTTATCGAGCACGTCGAGGAGTACGCGATCGTCCTCCTCGATCCCGACGGGTATATCACCTCGTGGAACACCGGCGCGGAGGCCGTCACCGGCTACGGGCGGACCGAGATCCTTGGAAACCACCTCTCCAAGTTGTACCCGGAGGAAGCATTGGATGACGACGTCCCGGAGGAACTCTGCCGACGGGCGCGACGGCACGAGTCTGCCACCGCCGAAGGCTGGCGACTCTCTGCCGAGAACGAACGGTTCTGGTCGGAGGAGGTCGTGACGGCACTGTCCACCGACGACGGTAGCCACCGGGGATACGCGCTCGTGATCAGGGACATGACCGAGCGCCGGGCCCGGGAGGAATCGATCCGACAGACACAGGAACAGTTCGACGCGCTCGCCGACGTGTTTTACGTGATCGATCTCGACCGGAAGTTCCTCCGTTTTAACGATCGACTGGTCGATGTGACGGGATATTCGGGGGACACGCTGGAAGATCTCCCCGTCATGGAGTTGATCCCCGAGGACGACCACGAGCGATTCGCCTCCGAACACGAGCAACTGTTGGACTCAGACGAGATCGTGACGACGCAGTCTCACTTTGTCACGAAGGACGGCTCGCAGATTCCGTACGAATTCCGTCGGCGTCGCCTGAAGGATGCCACCGGCGAGATCATCGGGTTCGTCGGCATCGGCCGCGATATCACGGAGCGAAAACGGACACAGCGCGAACTCGAGCAACATCTCGCCCGAATGGAAGAATTTGGCAGCGTCCTCACGCACGACCTGCGCAACCCGCTATCCGTCGCGAAAGGGCATCTGCCATTCCTCGAGGACGGCCAGAACGCGGAGCATATCGATGCTATCGAACGATCCCTCGCCCGGATCGAGACCATCATCGAGGATGTGCTCGAGATGACCCAAACCGGGGCCACGGTAACGGATCCGAGCGAAACCGACCTCATCGCGCTGGCCCGGCGGATGTGGGACGACATGGAGAAAGGCGAGATCAACCCGGACATCGAGTTCGTGGCGGTCGATCCGATGATGGCCGATCCCAGTCTCCTCGAACGGTTGCTCATGAATCTCTTCCGGAACTCCGTCGAGCACGGTGGAGAAGCGGTCACCGTGACGGTCGGCCCCCTCGAGGATGGCTTCTACGTCGAGGACGATGGCCCAGGGATTTCGGAGGAGCGACGGGAGCAAGTGTTCGACTGGCGGTTCACCACGAAGGAAGGCGGATCCGGCGTCGGGCTGAAGAGCGTGGCCCAGATCGTTGAGGCTCACGGGTGGACGATCGACGTGACGGAGGGCACGGCGGGCGGTGCGCGGTTCGAAATCATTGACGTGGATTTCGTCGAACAATAGTGTGGGGATGGTCGGCCCAACGGTTCGTGGTTATTCGCCGTTGGGTTCCGCTTCGGGGAGCTCGACGAGGATCCGTTTACTTTCCTCCGCGAGCGCATCCCAGGAGATGGAGCCCTCCTCGATGATGTTGGCCGGTTCCAGCGCGGGATCCTCGAAGACCAGGGCTGCGGTGAGTTCGGGCGGGCGACCCTCATCGCCGAAGGCCGTGTCCTCGACGTGATCGACGACGATTCGCCCGACCATCCCGAAGATCTCGTGTGGGGCACAGAGTACGTCGTAGACGCCCGGTTCGTCGAAGCGGTACAGCCAGAACATCCCCCCTGCAAGTACCGGCGAGGAAAACGGTCCGACGCCTTCCGGGACGCGACGTTGGCGCCCGTGACCGGGGTGATATGCCGTGACGGTATGGTCCGGCGTCGCGAGGTTGAACCGAATTACGTCGCCCGGGTGGACGTGGATGCCCGTCGGTTCGAAGTAAAAACTCGGAAACGCGGGGGCGTCCCCCTCGTCTTGCCCATTTTCCGCTTCGTTCGCCGGTCCCGTTTCTTCTCCTTCGTTGCCCTCCGGTTGGGGCGGGAGTTCGGTAATGAGATCGACCTCGTGATCGGGTCGTAGCGACCCAGGGAGGCTTTCATCCGGTGTAAGCCCGGAGTAGCCGAGAACCGGATGGATACAGTCCGATTGCATACAGGTCGACCTGGGCTGGCCGTCGCCACCCTCATCACCGGACCCATCCCCCGGCCGGTCGCGTTTCCACTCAGTGTGACCCCACCAACCAGGCCTGCGCCGAGCCCGCTGAGTACTGTGCGCCGCCGAAACGGTGAATCCGAATCACTCATGATACCCTCCCGTTCGGCAATGGAACGGGACGTGAGGGCAATCTGAAGCCTCTCGTTGCTATTGACTCCGTAATTTTGGTTACGTGTGCGGACGGTATCGCTGGCGCCAACCTAACGGGACGAACAGCTAGAACTCCTCAGAGACGAGAACGAGTGCGACGAGCTGGGGCTGGTCCGATGATGGTCGAGCGGGTATAACGGCAAGGCCCCGTCCGCGAACGGCGGGGTTTCGTCCCCTTTACATACGGCCTCGGCCATGGCATCGCGTATGAGTGCCGAGGAGGGGCCGACGCCCCCGTCCGAACGGATCGTCTCCCTCGACGCGCTCCGGGGGTTCGCGCTCCTCGGCATCCTCGTCATCAACATCCAGGTCTTCTCGATGCCGGAGGCCGTGCTGTTCAACCCGACGGCCTACGGGGAGCTCACCGGAGCGAACTACGTCGCCTGGTTCCTCGCCGAAGTCTTCGCGCGCCAGAAGTTCATTACCCTCTTTACCGTCCTCTTCGGGGCCGGGGTGATCCTCTTCACGGAAAGCGCCGAGCGAAAATCCGGCTCGACGTTTGCCCTCTTCTTCCGACGGAACAGCTGGCTGGTGATCTTCGGACTGCTGCATGCCTACGTGCTCTGGTACGGGGATATCCTCGTGGCCTACGGGTTGTGCGCCTTCTTCGTCGTCTTCTTCCGGGACCTTCCCGCCTACCGGCTGGCCCGTCTCGGCTTCGTGCTGGTGGCCGTGCCCTCGCTCATCGAGGTATCCTCGGCACTGGCCGCCGATCCCGCCGCGATCGAAGCGCAGTGGCAGCCGGCGGCGGCCGCGTTACAGGACGAGATCGCCGCCTACCAGGGCGGCTGGATCGAACAACTCGAGCACCGCGCGCCCGCGGCCTTCGAGCGCCAGACGTCCGGGTTCCTCTTCCTCTCGTTCTGGCGGGCCGCCGGATCGATGCTCTTCGGCATGGCCTTGTTCAAGTGGGGCGTGTTGACGAACGATCGCTCGCGGCGGTTTTACCTCCGGCTGATCGCGGGCGGGGCCGTGTCCGGACTCGCGATCATCCTGGCGGGGGTCTGGTTCATCGAAGCGAACGATTGGGCCCCTGGCGTCGCCTTGTACTGGCGACAGTTCAACTACTGGGGCAGCTTTCTGCTGGCGGGCGCATATATCGGCGTCATCATGCTTCTTGCCGACTGGCGTCCGTCCGGCCTCGTGACCCGGGCCCTGGCGGCGGTCGGGCGCACTGCCTTCAGCAACTATATCCTCCAGACCGTCCTCGCGACGCTGATCTTCTACGGCCACGGGCTCGGACTGTTCGCGGAGGTCAGCCGGGTGGAGGCGTTTGGCATCATGGCCCTGATCTGGGCGGTCCAGGTTCCCCTCTCCGTCCTCTGGCTGCGGTATTTCCGCTTCGGGCCGCTCGAGTGGATCTGGCGCGTCCTGACCTATCGATCGATGCAGCCGATTCGCATGGGCTCGGGTTATGAGGGGTCCTGAATCAGAAATCCGAGGACACTCCGTACGCAATCTCCCCGTCCCAGGACGTCGCATCCGAAGGCTTGCCCTTCGGTTCCCGAGGCGGAAACGTGCGGCATGTTGCCACAAGAAGCTCGTCTGGCCTCCATATTACCCGTCGGGTCTCATGTCGCCTAACTCCGAACGGGTCTTCTCGGGGGGGTCGCAGAATGATCTTCGATCGGATAACAATTAATCCCGCCGCGGCACTCCCGCCTCCATGGAGTCGATCCCTTGACTGAATTCGCCATCGCCGACCCCGAGGAGGTACAGAAGGAAACCTTCGACACGTCGGATACGGACATCAGGATGCTCACAGAACCGCTGGGCTGTGAAGAAATGCGGGTCAACCTCGTCACGATCGAGCCCGGCGAGGTGACCGAACCCCATACGCACGAAGGCCAGGAGGAGGTGTTCGTCGCCCTGACGGATGGGGAGATCACGATCGAGGGCACACGCCACGACATCCCCCAGGGCCACGTCGTGCGAGTGGCGCCCGAGACAGTCCGGAACCTTCTCAATACCGGTTCCGATACCCGCCACCGGTGGCTTGCGCTCGGCGCACCGCCTGTCGGGAGCACGGAACATTTCGGCGCATACGTCCTCGCCGAGCATGACGAGGGGTGAGAACTTGCTTTCCGCGTGAACGAGGTCTCAGTCCGAGATCGGCACCGGCGCCACATCAGGCGCGTCGACGCCGAGGGGATTCTCGCTTTCCGCGCCGAGCATGAGTCTGAGGAAGTGGCCGACGTTGCCCATCAGTTTGTTTTCGGCCTTCCGGAGGTGCTCCTCGTAGGTGGATCGTGCGACGTCGGTGGCCTCGGCGAGTTCGCTGATCGAGGCCTTCCGCGGCGTCTCGTAATACCCACGATCGAGCGCGAGCCGGACCGCGGCAATCTGGCGATCCGTGAGCCCTTCGACCAGCTGATCGATCGGGGCCACGAGCCCGTGGGGGATCCGCGTTTCCTCGAGGCCGGTCTTCGCGAGCACCTCGATATCACGATCCCCGTCGAGGTCCTCGTAGAGCGCCCGGATATCCGCCTCGTCGAAGGCGATGACGCTGTAGTGCTCCCACCCCTGTCGGTGGACCGTCGGCGGTTGATAGAGGCAGTTGTACGCCTCGAAGCGCTCGATGATCGAGCCCTCGAGCGCGCAGAGACAGGACTGCATCACCACGTGGACCCCCCGCTCGTCATCGCTCCGGTGGAGCACCGTTCCCATCTCCTCGATGTCATCGAGCATCGCCGCCGGCGGGGCATCGTTCGTCGAGACCTCGAGGACCTGGCAGTCATGGAGATACCACTCCCGGATCGTCAGATCGGGGTACTCCTCGGAGAGCTCCCGATACGGACACTCGTGGCGGATCCGGAAGGACGCCTGAAAGAGGCTCATGCAGGTCCATTTGGGCGCAACGGGAAAAGAGGTACCGGATATAACCGGCATCATTCATAAGGGCCATCTCCCCATACACAATCGTACGATGCCATCGATCACTGCGGACGATCTGGCCACGCGCCTCTTCGACCGGGACGACTCACCGCTCGTCCTGGATATCCGACACGAGGAAGAGTTCGCGGAGTGGCACATCCCGGGGAGCGTCAACGTCGACGTTTACGATGCCTTGCAGGATGACCCGGAAGCCGCCAAGGCGGCATTGGACGACCTGCCGGCCGACGAGGAGATCGTCACGGTCTGTGCGGCCGGCGTGATCTCCCAGGACGCGACGGCTGCCCTTCGAGAACTTGGCTACGACGCGGCGACCCTTGAGGACGGCATGAACGGGTGGAGTCGGGTCCACCTCTCAGCGCCGCTCGGGCTCGACATCCCGGGGACGCTCGTGCAAGTCGCCCGACCGGGGAAGGGGTGTCTCTCCTACATCCTGGCCGCTGACGGCGAAGCGGCGGTCGTTGACCCCTCGCACTATTACGAGGAGTACGAGCGACGGATCGAGGCGCTCGACGCGGAGCTGGTCGGCGTGTATGACACCCATGCCCATGCCGATCACGTCTCCGGCGGCGAGGGACTCGCCGAACGTCACGATGTCCCTTACCACCTCCATCCTGCCGATGCCGACGGCATCGACCCGCGCCCGGTGACCGACGGGCAGCGGTTCACGGTCGGGGATGTCACCGTCGAGGTCATCCATACGCCCGGTCACAGTCCCGGGGGCGTCTCCTACGCGATCGATGATGCGGCGCTGTTAACGGGCGACACGCTCTTTCACGAAAGTGTGGGCCGTGTCGAACTCGGCGTGGACGCCGGGATCGAGGATGCGGATGTCGCCGAGAACGCCGCGACGTTGTACGAAAGCCTTGAGCGGCTCCGTGATCGGGACGGGGATCCATACGTGCTGCCCGCACACGATCCGGGTTCGCCCAGACCACCCGTCACGGCGCGGCTCCAGGAGGTCGAAGCGCGGAACGGTGACCTTGGCCTGGACCTAGCGGCCTTCGTGGGCAAGCTCGTCGAGGACGTCCCCGAGCACCCGCCGAACTTCCAGGAAGTCAAACGCGCGAACATCGGCCGGGCGGAGGTCCCCGAGGAGGATCTCGCGAGCCTCGAACTCGGGCCGAACCGCTGCGCCGCCGAGTAACTCGAATGGCCGGAAGGGACCTCGAACAGGGGATCCGCGAGCATCTCGGCCAATTTTCCCTGCACGTCCTGCTGGTCTTCGCGACGGGGCTCACGATCGGTTCCGAGCGGGCGGTCGTGCCCGTCCTCGGTCGCGATGTACTGGATGTCGAGTCGTTGTTCGTCATGGGTTCGTTCGTGGTGAGCTTCGGCTTCGTCAAAGCGCTCCTCAACCTGTACGCGGGCAAGTGGGGCGAGACGTACGGACGGAAACCCGTCCTCGTGCTCGGGTGGGTGACTGCGCTGCCGCTCCCGGTCATCTTCATCGTGGCGCCGAACTGGGCCTGGATCACGGCGGGCAACATCCTGCTCGGCATCAACCAGGCGCTGACCTGGAGCATGGCGATCAACGCCAAGATCGACCTCGCCGGGCCCGCCCAGCGCGGCCTGGCCGTCGGCATCGACGAATCCTTCGGCTACACTGGGATGGCCGTGGGCACATGGGTCACCGGGTGGATCGCCGGCGTGGCCGGCCTCCGGCCGGCGCCGTTTTACTTCCTGGCGGTCGTCGTCGTCCTGGCCCTGCTGATTTCGGTGTTCCTGATCCGGGAGACCCTGCAGTTCGCCCGGGCCGAGGGTGACGCGAGCGACCACGACGCCGATTTACCCTTTCGGGAGGTGCTCAAGCGGGCCACCTACGGCGACCGGACGCTCTTCGCGGCGGCCCAGGCCGGCCACATCGAGAACTTCGTCGATACGCTGTTCTGGATCGCCGTCCCTCTGTATCTCACGAGCGAAGGGCTGGGGATCGCCGCGATGGGCCTGGTCGTCGGGATCCACAACGCGATGTACTTCACCCAGATCGCGACGGGCGGCCTCGCGGATCGGATCGGGCGCAAGCCACCCGTCGTCTGGGGCATGTTCCTCGCCGGCGCGGGTGTCCTCGGGATGGTCCTCGTCGAAGGGTTCCTGGCATGGGGCGTCGTGTCCGCGCTCTCCGGGCTCGGAATGGCCCTCCTGTATCCGAACCTCATGACGGTCCCCGGCGACGCGGCCCATCCCTCCTGGCGGGCGGTCGGCATGGGCGTATACCGGATGTGGCGGGACGCTGGCTACGGCGTGGGCGCGATCGTGATCGGCCTCGCAATGGAGTTCGTTCACATGGAAGCAGCCTTCTGGCTGACCGCTGTCCTGATGTTCGTCTCCGGGGCCGTCGTCGTCGGCTGGATGGAGGAGACCCATCCGGAGTTCGGAACCCACGAACCCCCTGCCCCGGTCGAGACCGTCGCTGGCGATTGAACGACCCCCGTTATTCTTCGACGCGCAGCCCGTACATGCCCGGCTCGTCCTCGTTCGTCGGGTCCGCGATCACGAGGTCGTCCGCGTTGACCATGATCCACGGGACCGTCCACTCGATCAGGACCGATTCGGTCTCCGCATCCAGCTCCGCGTCGGGCTCGAGGCCCTGGAGCAATCGTGCGATCTCCGGGACGGTATACAGCAGGTCCGGATCCATGATATCCGCGGGGCGGTAGAACTCGCAGGGGTGGATGTCCTCGACGTCGGCCTTGGCCGTGACCATGGCGGGCGGTCGGACCCGGCGGGCAAAGGCGCGTCGGCGTGGCACGGACCGAAACGGGGTTAAGGAGACGCGGGACATCCGCGAGCGATGATCGAACTCCCCCGGGCCATCTACGACGAACTCGTTTACCGCGCGTACGACGGCGAGGGCAACGAGGTCTGCGGGATCCTGGGTGGGCAGTACGGACCGGACCGGACGATCGTGGACGCCGTCCACCCGGCCGAGAACGTTGCCGACACCCCCCAGATCCGCTACCGGATCGACCCCGAGGAGCAGCTCCGGCTCACCGAAGAGATCGAAGAAAACGGGCGGGATGTCGCCGGGTTTTATCACTCACATCCGGCCGGGCCGGCTCAGCCGAGCGCCACCGACGCGGCGCGGGCGACCTGGCCGGACCTGTCCTATGTTATCGTCTCGCTGGACGGCTACCCGTACGTCGGGTCCTGGCGCTGGCGGGCCGACGGAGAGCGCTTCGAACAGGAACGGGTCGTGATCGCGGATGCCGACGAACGCTCGCGAGATTAGTCGGTCGCTTCCACTTCCAACTCGGGCCCGCCGGCGTCGATGGCGCACGAGGCGGTGTACTCGACGTCGTGGACGGACTCGATTTCCGGATCGTCCCCGCAGACGGGACAGTCCGGCTTCGGCTCGATACGCATCTCGTCGAAGGTCATCTCGGCGGCGTCGTAGAAGATCATCCGGCCGTCGAGCAGTTCGCCCTTGTCGAGGATCCACTTGACCGCCTCTGTGGCCTGGATGCAGCCCACGGTGCCCGGAAGCACGCCGAGCACTCCCGCTGTGGCACAGTTCGGCACCATGCCGTCCGGCGGCGCCTCGGGGAAAATACACCGGTAACAGGGCCCATCGGGATCCGTAAAGGAGGTAATTTGGCCCTCGAAGCGGAAGATGGCGCCGTGAGAAAAGGGTACGCCAGCGAGCGTACAGGCGTCGTTAACGAGATAGCGCGTCTCGAAGTTGTCCGTCCCGTCGACGACGAAGTCATACTCCGCGATGAGGTCCTCGACGTTCTCCGGCGTCACCCGCACCGGGTGCTCGTTGACGTGGATGTCGGGATTCAACTCTTCGACGAACTCGCGGGCACTCTCGACCTTCTCGCGTCCGATATCAGCGTCGCGGTGGATGATCTGGCGCTGGAGGTTCGAGCGTTCGACGACGTCATCGTCCGCGATGCCCAGGGTTCCGACGCCGGCCGCGGCGAGATACTGGATGATCGGGGCGCCAAGGCCGCCGGCGCCGAGCACGAGGACGTTCGCGTCAAGGAGCTCGGCCTGTCCCTCCGACCCGACGCCATCGAGGAAGATGTGCCGCGAGTACCGATCCAGTTGCGTCGGATCGAGATCGAGTGTGGACATATAAGAACGGAAGTGATCGAGGAGGTTAAAGCCGCGGGTCCCCGTCGCTTCTGCCTCGATTGCGGACGAGCCCGTCACGGGTTACGGCTCGGGCTGCCGGAAACGGGCCCTTTTTTTCGGTGAGGTGGGAAAAGCGGTATATGCCCGAGATCAAGGTCCCGGCAGTGCTGGCCGGCGGTGGGGGTGCCGAACGCGTCGAAGTGAACGGGGAAACCGTCGGCGAAGCCCTGGAGGCCCATGCGGCCGAACACGGGAACGCACTCCGCGATAGCGTGATCGAAAACGGCGATATCCGGGAATATATCAACGTCTTCGTCGATGGCGAGGAAGTCGACAGTCTCGACGCCAGCCTGGGCGCGGATTCCGTCCTCCGCGTCATGCCGGCGGCCAGCGGCGGTTGCTGACGACACTCGTTATTGCAGATAGTCCGACCACAGCGGGATATCCGCGTATTTGTCCCCGCGATCGGCGAGCATCACGACGACACAGTCGTCCGCGTCCAGGACGTCCTGCGCTACGAGGTCATAGACGACCTGAACGGCCGCTCCACTGGAGGTTCCGACGAGGAACTGTCCCTGGACGCGGGCGTGTTCCCGTACCGTCGACTCGTCGTGCTGCCCCGGATCGACGATGGATATCTGGCGATCCTCGTAGCGCGTCCGGAGTTCCCGAGCGCGGTCATACGCGGCCGACGTGTCGACGTACGCCAGCCGGTCGAGCACGTCCCGGTCGTATGTCCCCGGATGGTAGTGCTCGCCCGTGCGGAGGTACTTCAGGCCGTCAATGGCGTGCAGCGGTTCCCCCGGCTCGAAGCCGACGACTTCGATCGACGGATCGCTGGCATGGAGCCCGCGACCCGTTCCCGTGACGGTCCCGCCGGTCCCAACGCCGGCGACGAAGTGGGTCACGGCCCCGTCGGTGGCGTCATAGATCTCCTCCGCTGTTGTTTCCTCGTGCGTGCCGGGGTTCCCCGGGTTCTCGTACTGGTTCGGTCGATAGTACCGGGCCGGGTCTTCCTCGACGAGGCTCTCACAGCGTTCGATGACTGCGTCGTAGCCGAGATCCGCGTCGACGAAGTGGATCTCCGCGCCGGCATCCTCCACCGCCTGGATCTTGCCCCCGGCGGCGTTATCCGGCATCACGATCTCGACGTCGTACCCGCGGCTGGTCGCGAGGCGGGCGACCTCGCTCCCGGTATTGCCGGAGGTCGGTTCGATGACGGTCATGCCCGGTTCGAGCTCGCCGGTTTCCTCGGCGTGATCGAGCATCCCTTTGGCGATGCGGGACTTGACCGATCCCCCGCCGTGCGGGGCTTCATACAGGTTATACCATTCGGCTTTCCCGAGCACGGTGGCGTCCACATCGAGATCGAGGTCGAGCGCGAGAAGCGGCGTGTCGAAGATGGTTGTTTCGTCGATCCCGCTCGCCGTCATACCACGAGATTCGCCGCTCCCCTCAAGAGTGCGACGAAACCCCCCGCGGCTGCCGGGATCGGAGATAGTGGCAAGTTTGTACGGGACGGAACGGATTAAAGCGCGGAGCACCTAGATTCGCATACTATGAGTCAAACCGCTTGGGAGGACGTCGTCGAACTTCCCGACGAGATCGACGACGAGACGGCCGAACAGCTGATCGACGAGGCCGCGGAGGTTCAGGACATGACGGGCGAGGTCTGCCCATACCCCCAGGTCGAGGCCAAGAAGGCCATCCAGGGCCTTGCGCCCGGCGAATGGCTCGTCCAGGAGACCGACCACGTGCCAAGCACCGAGAACGTCCCGAAGGCCGTCGAGGACCTGGCCGACGCCAAGATCTGGAAATCGGGCAATGGGTTCTATCGGATCTTCCTCCACCGGCGCTGACATGGTTTCCGAAGTCACTCCCGAGGAAGTCAAGGAAAAGGTCGAACGCGGCGACGTTCAGGTCGTGGACACTCGCCAGCCCGAGGACTACGAGGCCGGCCATATCCCCGGCGCGATCAACATTCCGCTGAACGACCTGCCGAAACGCGTCGAGGAGGTCGACTGGGGCGACGACGTCGTGGTGGCCTGTCCCATCGGACAATCATCGATTCAGGGGGCCCGCCTCATCGAGAGCTACGAGGGCGTCGACGAAGACGTGGAGCACGCGAGCATGGCAGGCGGATACGCAGAGTGGGAGTACGAACTCGAGCGGAGCGAGGAAGCCCAGTTCTGACGGCGGGCGCGGCTCACTCCATTTTATAACGTAATGACCTGGTCGGGCGGCTGCTCCCCGAGGGCGTCGTAGAGCTCCGGGAAGCACCCGACCTGGGTACCCTCGATGACGTTGCGAGGCTCGTAGCGTGCCCGCCCGCTCTCGTACTCGCCGACCTGATCGGCGAGGCCCCGCTTGGTCGCACACCGGTCGCAGAGCATCAGGAGGATGTTGCGCTCTCCCGCGACCCGGGCGAGCCGCTCGCCGAGGGGATCCCCTTCCCGCAGCACGAACGTGTTATCATGGAAAAAGAACATTCCGGCGACGTCGACGCCGTGCTCGCCGGCCTCGAGTTGGGGGAGGATCATGTCGCCGAGGATGTAATCGATCGTCTGGCCGGCCGTACTGAACACGTAAGCAACGCGCATCGTGTCCGGATCCCGCCGGCACGGTTGTAGTTGTCCGGGATACCGTCGATCTTGCCGACGTCCGAAACCCTAGAGGGCACAGCCCACTTCGCGGTACAGCCAGTGGGTCATCACGTAGACGCCGACGATGATCCCCGCCCCGGCCAGAAGCGAGTGAATCGAAAGCAGTGCGACCCCTGAAAAGAGGTTCGCGATGTTACAGCCCGCAGCCAGGCGGGAGCCGACGCCCATCAGGAAGCCGCCCGCGACGTAGTTCGGCAACCGATTGCGGCGTGGGGTGCGCACGCGGAAGTCCCCCGAGAACCACGCCGCGACGAACGACCCGACGATCAACGCCGCGATCATGAGCATATCGACGGTGATCGTGATCGCGCCGTCCCGGAAGAGGATCGACCCCCAGTACCGCACGCTCGCCACGTCGACGCCGGTCTGGGAGAGTCCCCAGCCCGCCCACTGGGCCTCCGCCCCCGTGATCGCCCAGTGGCCGTGGACCCAGAACCAGAGTGCCGCGACGATCGCCATGCCGACGCCGGCGGTACGGGCGTCCCAGGGCGCGCGGAGCCGCTCGGCAACCGGTCGGTCGTCTCGAATCCAACCACGCAGATGTGCGACCGTGCCCTGCAGAACCTGCTGGAGGCCGACCTCCACGGCCGCGATGGACCGGCCCGGCACGACGCCCGCGTTTACCGTGGCGCTCGCTGGCGTCGGTCGATCGGGTTCCTCCGGAAGGATCTGGGTGCCGAGGACGTAGGCGTACAACAGGACGCCCACCGCGACGGCGAGTGCGCCTGTCACCGCGGGCGACCAGGGAAACACCCAGTACAGCGTCACCCCGTCGAAGGGATTCAGGCGCGCGAAATACGCCGTTTCGAGGAACGGGAAGGCGAAGGCGAACAGGACGTACCCGACGAACATGAACACCAACACGAGCCAGAACTGGAGGTAGCCCTGCCCGGCCCGGTAAAGGGTTCCGGAGGCACACCCGCCGGCGAGTGTCATCCCGAGCCCGAAGACCACGCCGCCGGCGAACGATCCCAGCCCCCACGCCGGCGCCCAGAACCCGCGGAAGTATCCGAACGTGGCCTGGAGGCTCCAGAAGATCGTCAGCACGAAGATGCCGGCCAGCACCCCTTTGAGGACGCGCGTATCTCTGAACCCGACGAAGTCCCGGAAGGCGCTCACGAAGCAAAACCGGGACTTCTGGAGGAGCACCCCGAAGGCAAAGCCGACGAACAGGGAGACGAGAATGTATCCGGTGGGCGAAAGGCCGGCCATATCGGCCGTATCGGATCGATTCACTTAGAACAGTCGATCAGGGGAAGCTTCGCCGGCAGGCGTGGGTGCGGGCGACCGGCCGCGTATCCCCCGCGATCGAAGCCCTACCCCCGGTCTGTTTGGGAAACCGTGTGTCGGCTGACGTCAGGGATGGCGGTAAAAGCTGCCGCTTGGACGGTGAACAGGAAACCACTGTAGCCGTCGCGGACTTTTTAGCGGTCCTACGGTAACCTCCGGTAATGACCCGACAGCGGACACAGCAGTCTCCCGAGGGCCGCTCCGACAGTGACGGAGGTCGGTTTGGCGGCATCTCTCGCCGGCGCGTCCTCAAGTCGACCGGTGTCGCCGGCGTCGCGGCCTCGAGCGCGGGATGTCTCGGTGACGATTCGAGTTCGGACGCCACCGTCTTCGTCTTTAATACGGGGGATATGACCGTGAGCCTGATCGACGCGGTCGAGGACGAGCTTCTCCGGAGCGAGTACATCGGGACGACCTCCTCGTGGCCCGCCAATCAGTACGCGGCGATCCAATCGGGCGTGGACACCCTCTGGATGAATGTCGAAGGAGGTATTTTCGGGTTCGACGCCAGAGAGCAGCTCTCTCAAGTGGCCGATATCCCGACGGAGACCGACGCGAACTGGCAGGAACTGACCCCCGAGGGGGACCGTCTGATCGTCAGTTCCCGGGAGCCGGTCCACACGCACTTCCTCGTGGATGCCGATCGGGACAGTGATTCATTCGGGGACGTGCTCGACGAGATCGACCGGAGCGACGAGGATCCCCAACCGGCTCCATGCGACATCACCGTCGGCCCGGATGGGGAGTATTCGTACTGTCCGGACCTCGGCGCGGATTACCTGACGGTCGTGCAGACCGAACCGTTCGAGATCGCCACGCGCTTGGAACTCGAGCCACTCGCGGAAGGACCGGTCGAGCCGTTCATGGCGACTGCGTCGTGGGATGGTAACTATGTGGCCATCGAGAACTTCGAAGGCGAGGAGGGCACGGAAAGTATCATCGACACTAGCGACCCCGAAGCGCCCGAGGAGCTCGAGCGATTCACCACCGACGACGGCCTCGGCCCGGGCCCGACGACGAGCGAGTGGGGGCCGGACAACGAGCTCGTCTACGTCTTCACGGACGAGGTCACTGTCATTGACGTGACCGAAATGGAGGTGACCGAGCACATCGACGTCGGCGGGTCGGTCCGGACGGGCACCTGGGACCCCGATCAGACGAAACTGTACGTGCCCGTCCAGGAGAACGACGAGGTCGCGGTCATCGATCACGAGTCCGTCGAGCAGGTCGACACCATCGAGGTCGGCGCGGCGCCGCGATCGGCCACAGCACGATCCGTGCGCCCGTCCGAAAACGTGGAGGCCCGATTCCTCGCGGCGATGGCCTCGATCGGGCTCACGGATGACGACGAGGTCGTCCCGACCTGTTGCGAGGAGGGCTGTGCCTGCGGGTCACGGCTCGGGACGGCCTAACGTGGAACGTCTCGATCCAGACCGGGAAACCAATGCATCCTTTGCGTTCGCCACCCGAGGGGAAAGTACTCAAACACCCACATGACAGACGACCCGCATCGCACGCGTCGTTCGCTGCTCGCGGCCGCGGGAACGACCGCCGCCATCGGGATGGCCGGCTGTGCACAGATCACCACGCCGGCGGACGTGGCCCGGGCGACGAGCCCGGACGGCAACGTGGAGTACTTCGTCGGCGTTGATTGGGCCACGGATCGCGCGGACGACCTGGTGATACTCGACGCCCGGCAAGCCCGGTTTTACCGGAACGAGCGGATCTATGGGGCACGTCGTGTGGCACTCGACGGGATCTCCACTCGACGGGAGACCGATCGCGGCCTCGCCCCCGACACGGCTGCCTACGCCGAGGCTTTCGGCGAGCTCGGCGTCACGCCCGACGACGACGTCCTCGTCTATGGGTCGAGCGTGGGCGCGCGGGTCACCCGCACGGTCTACGCGCTGCAAGCCCTTGGACACGGCGGGGACGTGTCTATCCTCAACGGCGGCATCGACGCGTGGACCGGGCGTATCGGGACCGGTCGCGGGGGCTCGGCGGACGCCGTCGACTATGATCCCGACCCGACAAACGATTTCTGGGTCGATCGCGAGTGGCTTGCCGAGCGGGTCGGTACGCTCAACGAGGATGGCCCGGGGCTCGTCGACGTGCGGGAACCGGACGCGTACGTGGCGGCGGCGGGCTCGTCCGCCCTCGAGGATTCCCACGAGCGCCATGGCCACCTCCCGGGCGCCGTGAACGTCCACTGGTTCGGGAACATCGACGGGGGCCGGCTCGCGTTTCCGGGCGACCTCTGGCAACTGTACGCCGGCGAGGCGGAACTCGTCGAGGACGGCACGGTCGTCGTGTACGGCAACGAGAACGTCGACCCGACCCAGACGTTGGTGACCCTCCGGGCGATCGGGTTCACGGACGTCCGTCTTTACGAGGGGGGCTTCGGGGAATGGGCGAATAGCGGCGACGACGGTCGGTATCCCGTCGAGACCGGCACCACGGCCGTGATCGAGACCGAGGGCGACGTCGGCACGTCCGACGGCAGCGATTTCACCTGTAACTGACGTGTCCGAACCGTCGGTCGGCCCGATCGTCGCCGTGTGCTGCCAGGGTGCGGGGGTGCTGGCCTTGCACGCGCTCGATACTGGCGAGCCACTGGGCCGAATCCCGGTCGGGGGCCACCCCGTCCACGCGCCGAGAATAGCCGACCGGGTCTTCGTCGCGACGATGGATGAGCGGTCGGTGGCGGTCGTCGACGTCGACGGCTCCGTTTCCCGAATCAACGTCGGAGTCCTCGGGCCGTCGCACTTCTCGACGGTCGGGGCGCGGCTTTTCGTCACCTGTACTGCCGGCGACGTCCTCGCGGCGATCGACCCCGTGGCGGGGGAGCTGGTCGAACGGATCGGCGTCGGGGCCGAACCCCACGAGCTCGCTGCCCACGACGGCCTCCTGTACGTGGGAAGCCGGCGTGACGGCGTGGTCAGCGTCGTCGATGCCGAGCGAATGCGCCACGTTCACGACATCGCCGTGGGGGAGGACGCCAGGGTCGAGGGGGTCGAACTGGCGCCGAACGCCGATCTCGGCTTTGCGGTCGATCGCTCGAACCAGCGGGTCGTGTCGTTTCCGCTCGGTGCCGAAGGCGATGTCGCCGGCGAGGCGGAGGTCGGTGCGGGCTGCTATGACCTGACGGTGACCGCGGATCGGATCTACGTGCCCTCCCCCGAGGATGGCGTGATCCACGCTTCCGATCACGAATTCGATGCATCCGAGGTCCTCGAGGGGTACGAACGGCCGGTCGACCTGGTTCGCTGGGCCGACCAACTTCACGTGATCGATCGGGGGGCGCCGGTCCTGCGGGGGCTGGAGGGGGCGGCGATTCCCATCCCGGCGGGGGCGATCGCGGCGTGCGGGACGGACAGCGGGCTCGTCCTTTCCCACTACGACGACGGCTCGTTGTCCCTCCTCGAGCCGACCTCGGAGATTTGCTGGCACCGTGAGACGGCCGCGTACCCGTTCGGCGCGATCGTGGTGTAATCGGCGATTCGCCCCGGCTAGCCGACCGGCCCCGCGGTGTCGGGGTCGGCGGTGACGGACGCAGGATCGATCCCCTTGTCACCTGTGAACGATGCATGGGGCGATTGGGGAAAGGGGCATGTGCGGTCCTGAACCGGGGCGGTTCTGAATCCCGGGGACGGGATCCTCGAAGGAAGCTGATCGCCCGTCATCGGACAGGAAGGGTGATGCTTCCTGACGCAGTTCCGCCCCGCTCGGCTTGGCCTTTTGCCGTCTCGGACACTCGGTGACACATGGTCAAACTCTACCGCCTTCCCGGATGTCCGTACTGCACAAAGGTCGAGCACAAGCTCGACGAACTCGGCATCGATTACGAGACCCAGGACGTGCCAGCGCCCCACGCCGAGCGCCACGAGGTAGTGCAGATCAGCGGGCAAACGGGAGTTCCCGTGCTGGTCGATCCGGCCAACGATGTCACCGGCATGCCGGAGAGTGATGACATCGTCGAGTATCTCGAAGCGACCTACGGGTGACATCGGTCCCGTCACAGGTGTTCGAGTAACTCGACGCGCGTGCCGGTTGGATCGAGCACGAACGCGACCCGAAGGTCCCCGACCTTCGTCGGTTCCATGAGGACCTCGACCCCATTTTCGCGTAGCGCGTCGACCGCGCTCGACGCGTCCTCGACCACCACCCCGAAGTGGAGGAATCCGGGTTCGATACGCTCGACGAGGCCTGTGGCTTCATACGGCGCCTGTTCGAACAGATACAGTCGTTTGTCCGCCAGGGTGAGCGCGATATAGGACACGGCGGTGGGATCCCCCGGGTTCGTCTCCCGCTCCTCGATGTCGGCGCCGAAGTGGGTTCGATAGAACTGACTAACCTCCTCGAGATCGGGAACCTTGAACGCCAGGTGAAAGAACCGTTTGGGTTCCATAGCGAGGATCCCGTCCACCACGCGAAAAAGATGAGGTCACGCGCAACGTGCTTCCGAGGTAATAGATCGGGGGCGAAGGCTCGCCTCGATCGACGGTGAATCGCGGAACTGGTCGGGAGCCGCTCAGCGACGACCTACTCGAAGTGATCGAGACACTTGTCGTATTCTTCGGCGACCGTGTCCCAGTTGACGACTTCGAAGAAACCCTCGATGAAGCTCCCGCGGTCCGGGCCGTAGTCGAAGTAATAGGAATGCTCCCAGACGTCAAGGGCGAGGATCGGGTGGCTGCCCCAAAGCGCGTGGAGATCGTGGCGGTCGACCTTCAGGTTACGGAGCTGCTTGGCCACGGGATCGTAGACGAGCAGCGCCCAACCGCCGGCGGCGCCGGCGGCGGCCTCGAACTCCGCGCGCCAGGCCTCATAGGAGCCGAAGTCCTCCTCGATGCGGTCCCGGAGGTCCCCGTCGGGCTCGCCGCCCCCGTCCGGGCTCATGTTCTCCCAGAACAGGGTGTGAAGGTAATGGCCACAGCCGTTGTGGGTCACGTTCTCCAGGGCCGCGGGCGTCGAGCTGTGATCGCCATTCGCCCGGTTCTGCTCGAGTTCGTCCTCGGCCGAGTTCAGGCCGTTGACGTATCCCTGATGGTGCGTGTCGTGATGCCAGGTGACCACCTGTTCGGAGATGTGCGGTTCCAGCGCGTCGTAATCGTACGGAAGTGGCGGAAGTTCGTGGGCACTCATGGGTTATCCCGATGGAATATCTGTCGAGAAACCTGTTAAACGTTTAGGTAGGACGTCGGCGAACTCCGTGCTGCGAGCCGCTCCGTCGGTGAGACGACAGTTTCGGGGAAACCGCGCGAGGGCGGGGAGGTGTGACGATGTGCGCGCCGAAACCGATCACCCGCAACGTTCACAGAGGGAGAGGATACGCTCTGCCCCGCGAAGGAACCACATCCGGGGGATCCCTACGGGCAACGTACTGAGGTTCGTCTTTTATATGCCCGCTGATCCATATCGCCGTCATGACCACCCCGGCCCCCGATGGGTCGGACGCGGATGTCCTTGACCTGTTTTCTGCGTCGACACAGGCGGTGACCCCGCGGACGACCGAGGAAATCGTCGAAACGCTCGATCGGTCCCCGACCGAGGTCCTCGAAACGCTTGAGGAACTGGCCGACGATGGACGCCTCGCCAGCCGGGAAACCACGGACGGCCTACGGCTCTGGTGGCGCCCGTCATTGACGGCTGACACGGCGGATCGGGCCTACGGGCGCTCGATCCTCCGGCAGTTCGGAGCCTTCGTGGATGCGGTCAGCGACTACGCGATCTTCATGCTCGACCCGGAAGGCCACGTCGTCAGCTGGAACGAGGGGGCCGAGCGGATCAAGGGCTACGCCGAAGAGGAGATCCTCGGGGAGCATTTCTCGATCTTCTATCCCGACGAGCAGGTCGAGGCGGGCAAGCCCGAGGCGAATCTCCGGCAAGCGGCGGCGGAGGGCCGTGCGGAGGACCAGGGATGGCGGCTCCGTGCCGACGGCTCCCGATTCCTCGCGGACATCGTGCTGACGGCCGTTCGCGAACCCGACGGCGAGCTGGCCGGGTTCATCAAGGTCACTCGAGATCTCACCGAGCCCCGGGCCTACGAAGCGCAGCTCCGGCAGGAACGCGATCTCGTCGAGGGCATCCTCGAGACGACGCCGGCGAGTATCTCGGTCCTCGAGCCCGACGGATCCTTCGTCCGAGCGAACTCCCGGGCCCTCGAACGGCTGGGCCTGGACGCCGACGAACTCGAGGACTACGACGCGAACGCGTGGCCGTTGTTCGACGAGGCGGGGGAGTTGATTCCCCCCGAGGAACGGCCCTGGGCCGAGGCGGTCCGGTCGGGCGAACCGGTCCTCGACGAGCGTTGCCAGGTCGAACTGCCAGAGATCGGACGCCGATGGCTGTCGATCAACGCCGCGCCGCTCGATGTCGCGGGGGCGAGCGACCGCGTGGTCATGGCGATCGATGACATCACCGCGCGGGTCGAGCGCGAGGAAACGCTCCAGCGCCAACGCGACCAGACCGAGAAGCTGCTCCGGACGGCGCCCATCGCGATCGCCGTCCAGGATGCCGACGGCGAGACCATCCGTGCGAATCCCCGGGCCCGGGAGATCCTCGACCTGACGGATCCGGCCCTGATCGATCAGCGTCGCGAGGACGAGGCGTGGAGATTGATCGACCGTGACGGCAATCGCGTCCAAGCCGACGAAACCCCGGCCGCACGAGTCCGCGAAACGGGCGAGGCGGTCCGCGAACGCGAGCTGGCCCTCGAGGACCCATCCGGGACTCGGCGCTGGTTCTCCCTGAGCGCCGTCCCCGTCGAAGCGGCCGACGGCTCCCTTGAGCGGGTTGTGCTCACGGCCGAGGAGATCACCCAGCTCAAGCGACACGCGGAGAATCTCGAGCGCAGGACCGCCGAGCTCGAGACGGAGCTCGGCGAGATTTTGGGTCGGATCTCCGACGCGTTCTACGCGTTGGATCGTGACTGGCGGTTCACCCACGTGAACCAGCGGGCCGCCGAACTGTTAGGCGGGCAGCCGGGGGACTTCATCGGGGCGTTCCTATGGGAGCGCTTCCCGGAGACGATCGACACCGAGGTCGAGGAGCGCTACCGGACGGCCATGGAGACCCAGGAGCCCGTGAGTTTCGAGATCCGGGACGATCAACGCGAGGTCTGGCTCGAGATCAATGCGTATCCATCCGAGACCGGGTTGTCGGTCTATTTCCGGGACGTTACGAATCGGAAAGAGCGCGAAGGGGAACTCGGTCGATACCGGACCATCGTCAGGACGGTCGAGGACGGGATCTACACCGTGGATCTCGACGGCCGGTTCACGATGGTCAACGAGGCCTATGTCGAAATGACCGGCTACTCGCGGGAGGAGCTGCTCGGCTCGCACGTGTCGCTGGTCGTCGACGAGGAGACCGTCGAATCCGCCGGCGATCTCGAAGAGCGCCTCGTGGAGGGTACCGACCGGACTCCGAAAATCGAAGCCGAGATCCAGCGCGCCGACGGGTCGACCGTTCCCGCCGAGGCCACCTTCGCGCTCTTCCCCTCGAACGACGAACGGATCGGGGTGGTCCGGGACATCACCGAACGCCGGGCGCGCGAGCGCGCGATCAAGGAAAGCGAGCGCCGGTACCGGACCCTCGCCGAGAACTTCCCCGACGGGGTCGTCGCGCTTTTCGATACGGACCTGGAGTATACGGCTGCTGGGGGGCAACTCCTCGACGACCTGGGGGTCGACCCGGAGGAGGCGATCGGCGAATCGGTCCCCGAACGCTACCCCGACCACGTGGTCGAGCAGGTCCTCCCCCATTTCCAGGAGGCCCTCGGGGGCACTGCCTCGGAGTTCGAGATCGAGTACTACGACCGCCATCTCTATGCCCACACCTTGCCGATCCGCGACGCCGAGGACGCGATCGACCGCGGCATGCTGGTCGCCCAGGATATCACCGAACGTGTCGAGTATCGGGAGCAGCTCGAGGAATCGAACCGGCGGTTAGAACAGTTCGCCCACATCGCGTCCCACGACCTCCAGGAACCGCTGCGCATGGTCTCCAGTTACCTGAGCTTGCTGGAAGATCGGTATGGTGACGAGCTCGACGGGGAGGCGATCGAGTTCATCGACTACGCCGTCGACGGGGCCGAACGCATGCGCGAGATGATCCAGGACCTCCTCGCGTACTCCCGACTCGATAACGAAACGGGGCCAATCGAACCAGTCGAGCTCAAGACGGTCGTGGAGTCGACCCTCGCCAGCCTCGAACAACGGATCGAGGAGGAATCGGCCACCGTCCACGTGGGCGACCTCCCGACCGTGGCCGTCGACGCCAACCAGCTCGAGATGGTCTTCCAGAACCTCATCGGGAACGCCATCAAGTATCAGGGCGAGCGCCCACCCGAGATCGAGATCGGGGCCGAGCGCGAGAACGGGACCTGGCGGATCCGGGTGACGGACAACGGGATCGGCATCGACCCCGCGTACACCGATCAGATCTTCGAGATCTTCCAGCGACTCCACGGGCAGGAGGACTATCCCGGGACCGGGATCGGGTTGGCGCTCTGCCGGAAGATCGTCCGCGGGCACGACGGCGAGATCTGGGTGGAGTCGGAACCGGGCGAGGGCTCGACGTTCTACTTCACCCTCCCGGCCGATCGGGAAAACTAAACCGATCCTCCGTTTCCGGTCAACCGGATGACGGACTACCGGAACGGCGACCCCGTCGACATTCTTCTGGTCGAGGATAATCCCGGGGACGTGCGACTGACTCGGGAGGCGTTCGAAGCGGGCTACATCAACAATACGCTTCACGTGGCCACCGACGGGGAGGAAGCCCTCGAGTTCCTACGCCAGGACGGCGAGTACGAGGACGTCCCCGTCCCCCACCTCGTGCTCCTCGATCTCAACCTCCCCAAGATCGACGGGCACGATGTGTTAGCGGAGATGAAAAGCGACCCGGCACTCAAACGGATCCCGGTGGTCATCCTGACGGTCTCCGAGGACAAAGCGGACATTCGCGAGAGCTATGACCTCCAGGCGAGCGCGTATCTGACCAAGCCCGTGTCCCCCGAGGACTTCATGGAACTGGTCCAAACGTTCGAGGAGTTCTGGTTCACCCTCGTGCGGCTGCCGCCGAAACCGCAACCGAGCGCCCACGACTGAGCCGAATCAACGTGTTCAAGCGGGGCTCCCGTGAACGCTCGCATCGATGCCCTCCACCCGTCGGACATTGCTCGCCACGCTCGGAACGGCCGCCCTCGGCGGTTGCCTCTCGATTTCGACTTACGATTCGGGCAACCTCGGCTCGATCGAGGGCGAGTGGCCGGTCGTGGGACAGGATGCCGGTCACCGCCGTCGTGTCGACGCGGGGCCGGCCGAGCCCGAGCTGGCGTGGGTGACCACTCTCCCGGAGGCACGAAGTGCCGGGTCCCCATCGATCGCGGGCGACCGTCTCTACGCCGCCGCGGATGCCATTTCGGAGACGGCCAGACACCGCCATCGGGTCCATGCGCTGGACGCATCCACCGGGGCGGTCCGCTGGCAGGTCCCGCTCCGCATCGATCCGAACCGCGCCCCGACCCTCGTGGGGAACCGAATCATCGTCAGCGGGCGCCGGGATCTCGAGCGCGGCCGCGTCGTGGCCTTCACCGAACGATACGGTGAGGAGCACTGGCTCTATGACATCGACGCTCGCGTCACGGCACCGCCCGTCGCCGAGGACGGGATCGTATTCGTCCCGGACTGGAGCGGGGCCGTGCACGCACTCGCCACGTTTGACGGGACGGTCGAGTGGGCCGGGCCCGTCGACCCGGACGGGGCGGATCGCACGTTCGCCCGGCCGGTCGCGATCGCCGACGGGACGCTCTTCCTGGGCTCGCTGTCCGGGCGGACGGGCGTCCTCGCGGTCGAGGCCACCTCCGGGGAATCCTTGTGGACCGGCTCGACGGGCGCGGTCACGGGCGGCCCGGTCGCGGACGGGGAGCTGGTGATCGTGCAGTCACACTCCGTGTTCACCGCCTTCGATCACGACGGTCGTGAACGATGGACCTACAACATTCCCCAGGGGGTGTCGAGTTCCGCGCTCGCGCTGGATCATCGGCACGTGTACGTCGCCCGCGACGGGACGCTCCACGCGATCACCCGGGACGGCCAGCCCGGGTGGACCTACGAGGGGCTCGCGTCGGACACGCCCGAACCCACCGTCGCCGGCGGGACGGTGCTCGTCTCCGGGGGCGGGGAACTGCTTGCGCTCGATCGCGACGACGGCGAGGTCCGGTGGCGCGTCGAGGTCGACGGCTCGGGCGGGGCCATTACGACGCCCGAAGCGATCTTCATGCGGGCCTCGGAGGGGCGTGTTCTGGGTCTCGGCGAGGCGTGACCTAAACGTCCCAGCGCTCGATGTAGATCCCCTTGTCCGTGTAGAAGTGGATCATGTCCTCGCCTTGGGCGTGGAGGTCCCCGAAGAAGGAGTCCTTCATGCCGCCGAAATGGAAGAAGGCCATCGGCGCGGCCGTCCCGACGTTCACGCCCAGGTTGCCGACCTCCGCGCGGTGGCGAAACGCCCGCGCATCGGCACCCCTGCCCGTGAAGAGGCTGGCGGCGTTGCCGAATCGGCTCCGGTTGAGGATGTCGATCGCCTCGTCGATGTCGGCCGCCGGCATCAGGCCCATGACGGGCCCGAACATCTCCTCCTGGGCAATGGTCATGTCCGTCGTGATATCCCGGAAGACCGACGGCGCCAGGAAGTTGCCGTCCTCGTAGCCTGCCACCGTCACGTCGCGACCGTCCAACACCAACTCCGCGCCCTCCTGGACGCCCGTCTCGATGGCGTTCCGGACCGACTGCTCGTGTTCGGGCGTGATCAGCGCGCCGATGTCGGTCCCCGCATCGAGGCCATATCCCACCGTCTGTTCGGCGGCCTCCTCGAGCACCAGGTCCAGAAACGCTTCGTAGACGCCCTCCTCGACGACGACCACGTCGTTGGCGAGACAACGCTCGCCGGCGCAGGCACAGGTCGACGAGACCGTCTGTTCGGCCGCGAACGGGAGATCGGCCGTCTCGGTCACGATAATGTGATTTTTCGCCCCGCCCTGGGCCTGGACCCGCTTGCCCTCGGCGGCGGCGGTCTCGTAGACGTGCTTTGCGACCGGCGTCGATCCGACGAAGGAGATCCCGTCGATACCCGGATGGGCCAACAAGCCGTTCACGGTGTCCGGGCCGCCGTGGACGAGCTGCACGATCCCGTCCGGGATGTCGGTCTGCTCGACCAGCTCGACGATCCGCTGGGCGACAAGCGGCGTGCGCTCGCTGGGCTTGAGGACGAACGCGTTGCCCGTCGCGACGGCGTAGGGCATGAACCACAGCGGGATCATCCCCGGGAAGTTGAACGGGGTGATCGCGGCGAACACGCCCACCGGGCGGCGGACGGCGCTCTCGTCGATGTCGGGGGCGGCGTTCGCCAGCGTGCCGGCCTGCATCATCGAGGGAATCCCGCAGGCAACCTCGACGTTCTCGATCCCTCGCCGGAGCTCGCCCTCGGCTTCCCCGCGAGTCTTGCCGTGTTCCTGCACGAGCAGCTCGGCGAGCTCGTCCTGGTGGGTCTCCAGGAGGTCCTTGAGCTGGAACATCGGTTGGATCCGCTCCTCGACCGGCCGATCCCGCCAGTCCTCGAAAGCCGCGTTCGCGTGCCCGACCGCGTCGTCGATGTCCGATGCGTCGCTGAATGCCACGCGGGCGATCGTCTCCCCCGTCGCCGGGTTCCGGACCGGCTGTCCGTCGCTCCCGGCCGGCGTGCGCCACGCCCCGCCGATGAAATTGTGGGCGTCTCCGATGTCGGCGCGTTCCGTCGGTTCGCTCATATCCGCACGTGTATCGCGGTGTGGTAAAGCGTTCGGGGCTCAGGACAAGGACTAATACGCAGATACATCTGCCCTGCCCTATGGAGATCCAGTATCCCGGGCCGGCCCACGGTACGAAGACCGTCGTCTCCCCGTCCGTCGTCGAGCTGGGGCGGGGGGCCGTCGACGAAGTCGGCGCGTATGCGGCGTCGTATGGGTCGAAGGCGCTCGTGGTCGCGACCGAGGCCATCTTCGACATTCACGGGGAGCTGATCCTCGAAACGCTCGCGGACGCCGGGGTGGAGACGGTCGCGTTCACCGACGTCCGTCCGGACCCGACCGTCGAGAACATCGAGTCCGCGTTCGAGCGCTGGTCGGCGGCGGGCTGTGACGTCCTCGTCCCGCTCGGCGGCGGTTCGTCGATCGATGCCGCGAAGGGCGTCGGGATTCTGGCCCGCAACGAGGGGTCGATTCGCTCCTTCGGCGTCGACCGGGCAGGATACGAGGGGGTCCCCAACCGCACCCCGCCGACGGTCGCGGTCAACACGACGGCGGGGACGGGAAGCGAAGCGACCCGGTCGGTGGTCGTCACGGATACCGAGACCGCGACCAAGTTCCTCATCGTCTCCAAGAACGTCGTGCCCGATGTCGCGATCGAGGACCCCGAGCTCACGCTCTCGTTGCCTCGAAGCCATACCGCGTTTACGGGGATCGACGCGCTGACCCACGCGATCGAGGCGTTCGTCTCCGTCCAGTCCTACAGCGTGCCGCGTGACTTCGCCCGGGCGGCGATCCGGCGCATCGAGCGTTCGTTACGTACGGCCTGGGCCAACGGCGATGACATCGACGCGCGGACCGACATGATGATCGGCCAGCTCCAGGCTGGTCAGGCGTTTACGAACTCCTCGGTGGCGCTGGTCCACGGCATGGCCCGGCCACTCGGGGCGCAGATCCACGTCCCCCACGGCCTGGCGAATGCACTGTTGCTGCCCTATGTCATCGATTTCTCCGCGATGGCCGCGCCCGCCGCGTACGCCGAGATCGCGCGCATCTTCGGCGTGGCCAAGCCCGAAACGAACGATCGGGAGGCGGCCCGGCGGGCGAGCGATGCCGTCATGGAGCTGTGCACGGATGTGGATCTGGCATCCTATCTCGATACGTTCGGGGAGGTACCTGCCCGGGAAGCGTACCTCGATGTCGTGCCCGAGATGACCCAGGACGCTATCGACTCTGGCTCGCCGGCGAATAACCCCCGCAAGCCCACCGCGGACGAGATCGAGGAACTGTTCGTCACGCTCTACGACGACGCGCTGGCGCCGGGGAGTCCCCGGCGATCCGGTTAGAACAGCTCGGCCTCGATGCCTTCGGCCTCGACGTCCTCGACGAACGCCTCCGCATCGGTTTCGATCGGTTCGAACGTGTCGTAGTGGAGCGGGAGCACCAGGTCGGGATCGACGCTCGCGGTGAACTCCGCCGCCTCGTGGCGGTCCATCGTGAAGTGTCCGCCGATGGGCGGCATGAAGATGTCCGCCGTGATCGATTCGTGATGGGGGAGAAAGTCCGTGTCGCCGGGGAAAAACACCGTCGTGCCGGAGAGCGTCAGGAGCAACCCGATCACTTCGCCCTCGGCGTGGAACGGGTCGCCGTCCTCGTCGACGTGGGCACCGTCGGGATCGTTGTACGCGGGCACGGTCTGGACGTCGATGCCGGCGACCGTCGCGGATCCCTCCAGCGGGAGCGGTTGGACCTCCCGGTCGAGATCGGACGTGTCGACCGCCTCGTAGATCGCGATCGTTGCATCGGGTGCTGCGACGGCCTCGATCGCCGCGGGATCGTAGTGATCAAAGTCGTCGTGGGTGACGAGGACGATATCCCCGTCGCCGGGCGATCCATCGTAGATCTCCGACCACGGATCGATGTAGATCACGGTGCCATCCTCGGTCTCGATCCGGACGCTGGCGTGACCGAGCCGCTCGAAACTCAACCCGTCGTAACTCACGACGCTCATACCAGTCGAACCTACGGCCAATACGCCCTTAATTCCCACTGGAACCACCCGTTCCGGCGCCAGCCACTGTCGCGGGAGCAGAAGCATTACGCCAATGGGGCGGTAGACGTATCGTACGCCCAGGAGGACGAGTGAGACAATGGCGCACACGATCGAGCCTCCGAAACGGAGCGAGAGCTGCCGATACTGCGGTTCCGAGATTTTCCAGCACGAGCCCATTTGCGTCCGGGATTGCGCGGCCGCGTGTGGCGACCCGATGTACTTCTGCAACTTCGCTTGCCTTCGCACGTTCGTCGACGAGCAGGATCTGGTCGTCGACGATGCCTGTCGGTGGTCGCCTGATCCATAGCTCCAAAATAGAGGCCAGACCGGTATGCGGCGGCGTCCCGGGTATGCGGATCGGAATGTATCCGGACGACGACACCGTCCGCGGCCGCGAGCCCAACGGGGCGGACCGGGACGGGCCGTCGTCGCTGCTCGCAGACGGCACAGGTTTAATGGTGTGGCGATAGAGCAGCGGTATGGCAGAGGAAATCGAGAAGGACCCCAGCCTCCCGTCACACGAGGTGACGGTGGGTACGGACCGGGCGCCCCACCGGGCGATGTTCCGGGCGATGGGCTATGACGACGCGGACTTGTCCTCGCCGATGATCGGGATCGCGAACCCGGCAGCCGATATCACGCCATGTAACGTCCATCTCGACGATGTCGCGGATGCCGCACGCCGGGGGACCGACGAAGCTGGCGGCATGCCGATCGAGTTCGGGACGATCACCATCTCGGACGCGATCTCGATGGGGACCGAGGGGATGAAGGCGTCGCTCATTTCCCGCGAGCTGATCGCCGACAGCGTCGAGCTCGTGGCCTTCGGGGAACACTTGGATGGCCTGGTGACCCTGGCGGGCTGTGACAAGAACCTCCCGGGGATGATGATGGCCGCGATCCGGACGGACCTGCCGAGCGTGTTCCTCTACGGCGGGTCGATCATGCCCGGCGAGCACGACGGCCGGGAGATCACCATCCAGAACGTCTTCGAGGGCGTCGGCGCCGTCGCCGACGGCGAGATGAGCGAGGACGAACTCGACGAGATGGAGCGCAACGCCTGCCCCGGCGCCGGCTCCTGCGGCGGGATGTTCACCGCCAACACGATGGCGTCGATCTCCGAGACCATCGGCTTCGCGCCGCTGGGCTCGTCCTCGCCGCTCGCCGAGGACGAGGATCGCTACGAGGTCGCCCGCGAGAGCGGCGAACTCGCCGTCGAGGCCGTCGAGGAACGGCGTAAACCCTCGGACTTCCTCACCAAGGAGTCCTTCGAGAACGCCATCGCGCTGCAGGTCGCCGTCGGCGGCTCGACCAACGCCGTCCTCCACCTGCTGGCGATGGCCGCCGAGGCCGGCGTCGACCTCGACATCGAGGAGTTCAACGAGATCAGCGCCCGCACGCCGAAGATCGCCGACCTCCAGCCCGGCGGCGAGAAGGTCATGAACGACCTCCACGAGGTCGGCGGCGTGCCGGTCGTCCTGAACGCCCTCTACGAGGCCGACCTGCTCGACGGCGACGCGCTCACCGTGACCGGGAGGACGCTGGGCGAGGAGCTGGAGGCGCTCGACCCGCCGGCCATCGCGGACCTCGACGCCGACTTCCTCTACCCCGTCGACGCGCCGAAGAACGAGCAGGGTGCCATCCGGGTGCTCACCGGCAACCTCGCGCCCGAGGGCGCGGTCATCAAGATCACCGGCAGCGACCACCTCCGCCACGAGGGACCGGTCCGGGTGTTCGAGGAGGAGGCCGAGGCGATGAAGTACGTCCAGGAGGGCCGGGTCGACTCGGGCGACGTCATCGTCATCCGGAACGAGGGACCCCGGGGCGGCCCGGGAATGCGCGAGATGCTCGGGGTCACCTCGGCGGTGGCGGGCCAGGGCCACGCCGAGGACGTCGCGCTGATCACCGACGGACGGTTCTCCGGGGCGACCCGGGGCTTCTCGATCGGCCACGTCGCCCCCGAGGCGGCCGTCGGCGGTCCGATCGGCCTCATACAGGACGGCGATCGGGTCGTCATCGACGTCGGCGACCGGACCCTCGATGTCGACGTGCCGGCGGACGAGTTGGATTCCCGCCGGGAGGCGTGGGACGCGCCGGAACCGCGGTACACGAACGGGATCCTCGCGAAGTACGGGGCGTCGTTCGGGTCGGCGAGCAATGGGGCAATCACGAATCCGGGCCTCGCCGAGGAGTGACCCTCAGTCGGCGAGTGCGGCCACGAGTCGTTGCTCGTCCTCGATCGACGGACCGATCCCTTCGGGTGGGCCGTCCGTCGGGGTGATGTGGGAGGCGGTGCGGGCGACGCCCTCCGCCGGGGCCACCGGATCCCAACCGAGCCTCGCGAGCTTGTCCGTCGACAGGACGAACGGCGGTCGTTGCCGGTAGTACGGGAAGTCCGCGACCGACAGGTCCTCGGCCGCGAGCTCCCGTGGGCTGGCGTGGATGAACTCGCAGCCGGTGTCGAGCGCATCCCGGATGGACTCGACGATCTGCAGCAGCGACTGGGGCTGTCGGTCCGCGACGTTGTATGCCTCGCCAGCTTCCCCCTCCTCGACGACGGTCGCGATCGCCGTCGCCACGTTCTCGACGTACGTTCGATGGGGGACGTACGCTCCGTCGCCGGGCACGATAATGCGGTCGTGGGAAGCGATTCGATCGATCCAGTATTCCATCCAGGAGACGTAATCGTGCGGCCCGTAGACCATCGAGGGTCGGACGCTCATTGCCCGGATTCCCGCCTCCACGGCCGCGGCGACCGCCCGGTCGCCCTCGGCTTTCCGGGGCCCGTAGGTGGCCATCGAATCGTCGCCCGCCTGCTCGGGCGAGCACGGTTCCAGGGGCGTCTCGCCCTCGTATTTCACGACGGGTTCGTCGACGTACGCCGCCACACTGGAGACGTACAGGTAGGCCTCGACATCCTCGAAGATCTCAAGGGCCGTCTCGACCTCGGCGGGGGCGTACGCCACACAGTCGATGACCACCTCCGGGTCGACCGCGTCGGCCGCGTTCCGGAGTGCCCTCTCGTCGGTGCGATCCCCTTCGAGGTGGCTCGCTCGGTCGTGATCGGCGAACGGGTCAGGATGATTGCCACGATTGAACAGTGTGACCGAATCCCCGCCCTCGAGCAACGCCTCGACAGTGTGGCGGCCGATAAACCGTGACCCGCCGATCGTCAGCACACGCGCCATGGCTGGGCACACCGGGAGCTGGTGTATAATGGTTGGTCCGAGAAGTGGGGCCGCCGAGAGTTGAACTCGGGTCCGACGCACCCCATGCGCCGAGGATACCACTACCCCACGGCCCCGTACGCGAGCCGAGGGTGGAGGCGGGATTAAGCGCTTTGGTCCGGCCGTTCGTCGACGAGCACGCGCTCGAGGCGCACGACTTCTCCCTCGGCGCCCGCCGGTTCACCGACGAGGCGCCCGAGACAGATCGCCGCACCGTCAGGCGTCGCCCCGACGACGAGGTCCCCCTGTTCGGCGGATTCCGCTTCGATCACGCCCGGCGCGTAGATCGGGGCCCCATGGGCGACCGTGGCGGCCGCACTCGGCGCGATCGTGATCTCGGGCAGGTGGGTCAGGGCCCGCTCGGCCGGCTGGAGGAGCGTCCCGAGGGGGTCCGGGTCTCCCTCGTCGGCAAACGCGATCCCATCCGCCAGGTCGTGCATCGTCACCACGGTCGTGTCGTCGAACGGCGTCGTGGCCGTGCGACGGAGTTCTCCCATGTGTCCCCCCGTCCCCAACGCCAGTCCGAGATCATGGCAAAGTTTCCGGATGTACGTGCCGCTCTCGCACTCGATATCGAGGAGCACTTCACGATCGCGAGTCTCGAGGGCCTCGAGGCGGTGGACGGTCCGCGTGCGTAACCGGCGGGCGACCGCGCTCTTTCGCGGCGGTCGCTGGTAGATCTCGCCTTCGAACGCCTCGAGCACGTCCGGGATCGAATCGGGCGCGCGATCGTGGAGCTCCAGGACCGCGACGTACCGCTTCGTCCCGACGTGGAGCGCTTGCGCGATTCGGGTCGCGTCGCCCAACAGCACCGGGAGGCACCCGGTCACCGCCGGGTCGAGCGTCCCCGCATGGGCGGCACGCTCGAGCCCGAGGAGGTCCTTGATCCACGCCACGACCTGGTGTGAGCTCGGCCCCGGTGGCTTATCGAGGTTGATCACGCCAAACTCCCGGCGCGCCTCGATCGGACGATCCGCCGGGGGGCCCCGCATCGGTCACTCGAAGGGATACTCGACGTCGGTGATCTGGACCGCCCCTTCGTCCTCCCCGGGATCGTACGATTCGACGGCGTCGACGAGCAGCTCGAGTTCCGCCTCGAGAGGCCAGCGGCCGGTATTGATCGCGAGATCGTAAATACGCAGATCGTCGAAGTCGATGTTGTAGTACTCCGCGTACCGCCGACGCTCGCTTTTCTGACGCATCGCCGTCCGATCGCGTGCTTCACCTACGCTCCAGTCCTCGCGGTCGGCGATGCGGCGGGCGCGGACGATCGGCGGTGCGTCCAGCCAGAACCGGAGATCGGCGTGCTCGCCCGCCATCCAGCCCGCGAGGCGGGACTCCAGCACGAGATCGTCGCGTTCGATGGCCGTCGTCCGGAGGCGCCAGTCGAGCTCGCGGTCGATCGACTCGTCGGATTCGGCCTCCTCGTTGAATTCCTCGACGGTCATCCCCCGTTCGTCCGCGAGGCCGCGAAAGAGGTCCCCGCCGCTGACGTGCTCGAGGCCCAGCCGATCGGCGAGGGCGGCCCCGGCCGAGCTGGTCCCGCTCCCGGGGGGACCGGACATCGTCACCAACATACGCGGCGTGGGTCGGACGCGCTCAAAGAGGTTTTGGACGGCCGGTTCACCCGGTGGGGGTCATCTGGATGTTCAGCGACTTCCGGATGAGCTGGGTGAACGCGAGCGAACAGACGAAATACCAGACCAGCCAGGGCTCGAGGTACCAGATCAGCCCGGTATCCCAGGTCATCGCGCCGCTGCTGAGCGGGAGGATGACTTCCCTCCCCGCGAGCCCGGGTTGGGCCGGCGAGCCGAGGCGGCTGCTCACCGCCCAGAGCAGCCAGAGGAACACCGGGATCGTGAGAAACATGATCCAGACCATCGGCCGGAACTGCTCCTTGAACATCCCGAGTTGATCGCCCATCGCCTCGAGCTGTTCCTGCTGGATGCGATCGAGCTCCTCCTCGTCGCCCTCCTCCTGGGCTTTCTTGCGCCGGCGGTTGATCGCCTGCATCTGCTGGCGATACTGCGACATCTTTTCCCGGTCGACGAGATTCGCTTGCAGAATCGTCGAGTACAGGCCGGTGAACAGCGCCAGGAGCATGATCACGCCATACAGGGGCATCGTGTCCGCCAGCGGCCCGATGAGGAGATCCATCGTGCTGCCCGCAACCTCCCGCGCGGGTTGCCAGGCGTAGCCCGCGAACAGCGTGACCGCGAAGATCGCCGCGAGTTTGTCCCATTGGGTCCACGAGGAGCCTTCGGTGTCGGTGCTATCGGAGGTCGCGACGAGGTAGTCGACGTCGAGCTCGTCCAGGACCTCCTTCGTCTCCTCGGGATCGGCCAGCTCGAATCCGCGGACACCCTCGTCGAGGATCCCCTTCTCGATGAGTCGGCCCCACTGTCCGGTGGTCAGGTCCTCACGGACGTCGCTCCACTCGACCTCGCCGTCGCCCTCGTCGGCCGCTTCGATGATCGACGCGATCGCCTCGCCGAGGCTCGGGTCCTCTTCGACGAGCGATCGTACCTTGCCCGCGGTCCGTGCCATCGCCACGGGCTACTTCGCCGGTGGTAATGAAGCTTCCATCTCGGTTCAGACCTTCGGATCGAGGATCTCGGTGATGCGCGCGAAGACCGTGTCCGGGTTGTCCTCCCCGTCGATTGCCACGAAGGCAGGGTGGTCCCGGTAGTACTCGATGACCGGCCGGGTTTTCTCGTCGAACTCCTCGAGCCGGGTCTCGACTTGCTCGGGCCGATCGTCCTCGCGCTGGGTCAGCCGATCGCGGATTTCGGGATCGTCGGGCATGTCGAATTCGACGTGGTAGTTCCGGCCCGTTTCCGGATCGACGCGACGGCCAGAGAGCCGACGGATGAGCTCCTCCCGGCCGACCTCGATCGCGATGATGGCATCGAGCTCGGTCACCCCGTCGAGATGCTCGGCCTGGTCGAGGGTCCGTGGATACCCGTCGAGCACGAAGCCGTCCCGCTCCTCGAGGGCCTCCTCGACGACGCGTTTCATCACGGGATCCGGCACGAGCTCGCCGGCGTCCATGTATTCCCCTGGCGTCCCGTGCTCGGTCTCCATGTCCTTGTTCGCCCGGAGCATGTCCCCGGTCGCCACGTGGGGCACGTCGTACTGCTCGGCGATCCGCCGGCTCTGGGTCCCTTTCCCCGCGCCGGGCGGGCCGAGGGGGAGTACGCGGAGGTCAGTCATGGGCCGCACTCGCCCGGCGAGCGCTAAATGGTTATCCGTTCTCGACGGCCTGCCGTTCGCGAGCGTCCCAGGCCTCGCAGGGCTCCATGTCCTCCATGAGCTCCTTGTGGTAGCCACAGTACGGCGTCATCCCGTTGGCGTCGCGGACGTATTCGAAGTGGCGGCAGTTCCCGCAGTATCGATCCACGGAGGCCCGCTCGGCACCGTCATCGGTCCCCAGGATGGCGCCGTCGTCGTCATCCATCGGGGTGCTGATGCCGGTCGCCGTGCTCCCCCCGTCGCTGACCGTCGTCGTCGGCGTTGGGGAGTCGTTGCCGAACAAGCCGATCCCGCCCAGGCCCGATCGTACCTTCCGATCGACCTCGACGATCCGCGTCCGCCCGGCGGTCTTGACCTCGAGGTTGACCGTCCCGCCGGGATCGTTGCGGGTCTTGAAGTTCGCGACACTCACGAAGAAACACCAGAACGTAATCAGCGTCCCGAAGAAGTAGATCGTCGCCGTCTCGAAGGTGTAGTGGCGGTCGAGGCCGCGCGTACCGAGCCATTGGTCCGGATACACGAACGCGAAGAGCACGACGCCGACCACGGCGATACCCGCACCGAGGGCCGCGGACGCCCGCAGGCGATCGCTCGCCGGAAGCACGGTGAGGATCCCGATAAAGACGGCCGGCACGCCCAGCCCTCCGAGGATCCCCGCGATCCGGCGGGATTCGTACCGTCCGATACCCCACACCGAGAGGATCTCCGTCGAGGCGAGAACGAGCCCGATCACGGCCATGGCGGCCCCGATGAGAAAGAGGGTCACCCCGACGGCAGCGCGGCGGGGATCGATGTTCCCACCCCCGCGCCTGCGGTCGTACACCTCCGCCAGGTTGGCCATACTAGCGGCTTGCCGTCGTCGTACAAAACCTTACGTCAGACGGAAGGATGACAGCCCCCCTCACATGGCTCTGATCCGGAACGGACTCAGAAGGAGTTCCGGATCCGTTCGAACAGGCCCTGCTCGACGTCGATCTCCTCGCCGCCGGCCTCTGCAAAGACCTCGAGGGCCTCCCGCTCCTCCGCGCTGAGCCGCTGTGGGGTGAACACCTGGATCTGCACGTGCAGGTCGCCCTGGCCCCGCCGGCGCAGCCGGGGCATGCCCTTGTCCCGCAGCCGGAGCACCTCCCCGCTCTGGGTCCCTGGGGGCACCTCGAGTTCGACGGCCCCGTCGAACGTCTCGATCACCAGGGTGTCCCCGAAGACCGCCTGGGGGAACGAGATCGGTTCGCGGGTATAGAGGTCCGCGCCATCGCGATCGAAATCGGGGTGGTCGGCGACGGCGACCTCGATCAGGAGATCGCCCGGGCGGGCGCCACGTTCGCCCGGGGCGCCCTCGCCCTCCATCCGCAGGGTCTGGCCGTCCTGGATGCCGGCGGGGATGTCCACCGAGAGACTCGCCTCCTCCTGGACGATCCCGTCCCCGCCGCAGTCCGAACAGACCTCGTCGAACAGCTGACCCTCCCCCTCGCAACGCGGGCAGGTCTGGGTTTGTTGAATCCGGCCGAGCGCGGACTGCTGGACGCGGGTCACCTGGCCACGCCCGTTACACTCCGGACAGCGCCGCTGGTCCGCCGAGGCCGGATGCCCGGCCCCGTCGCAGGTGTCACACGTCCGTGGTCGCGACAGGTTGAGCTGCTTGGTGACGCCGTGGTAGGCCTCCTCGAGATCGACGGTCACCGAGGTCCGTAGATCCTGGCCTTGCCTGGGTCCATTGCGCCGCCGGGCGTTCCCGCCGAAGAACTGCTCGAAGATGTCGCCGAACCCCCCGCCGCCGAACGGATCGCCTCCCGCACCGCCGAAGGGATCCCCGCGGCCCTCGTCGAACCCGCCGTGTTTCTCGGTCTCCGTGAACCGTGCGTGGCCCATCTGGTCGTAGGCCGCCCGTTTCTCCTCGTCGGTGAGGACTTCCTTGGCCTTCTGGATCTTCTTGAATCGCTCCTCGGCGTCGGGCTCGTCGCTCACGTCAGGGTGATGCTGGGCGGCCTTTCGGCGGAACGCGCGGTTGATCTCCTCCTCGCTGGCGTCGCGGTCCACGCCGAGGACCTCATAGAAGTCCTCGCTCATTCGTTACCGGGCGTACAGCGCGACCGTACTTGAACAGAACGGCTCGGCCGGGCGCCGGCGCCAATGTTTTTGCGCGCCTCGTCCCTGTTTCCGCCATGGCGGTGGAGGACACCCCCTTCGAATCCGTGGCGTCCGTGGCCGAAGCCCGGGAGGATGCGCCCATGATCGTCCGGGCCGGCGGGCGTTCCATCGGCCTGTTTTACCACGACGGCGAGTTCTTCGCGACCGACAATCGCTGCCCACACATGGGGTTCCCCCTGACGGACGGCACGGTCGAGGACGGCATTCTGACGTGTCCGTGGCACCACGCGCGCTTCGAACTCGGTTGTGGCGATACCCTCGATCCGTTCGCCGACGACGTCGGGACGTTCCCGGTGGACGTCCGGGACGGGACCGTCTACGTCAATCCCGAGCCACCCCGGTCGAAACCGCCGACCGAACACTGGCGCGAGCGCCTCGAGCATGGGCTCCGGGAGAATCTGGATCTGGTGATCGGGAAGGCGGTCATCGGCCTCGACGCGGCCGACGCCCCGGCCGACGACGCCGTCGAAATCGGCGCGCGGTTCGGAACCGAGTACCGCGCGGCTGGGTGGGGCAGGGGACTCACGACGCTCGGGGTGATGGCCAACCTCCTCCCGGACCTGGAGCCGGAGGATCGTCGCCGGGCGCTTTACGTGGGCCTGGGCGAGGTCGCCGACAACACGGCGGGTTCGCCACCCGCGTTCTATCAGGATCCACTCTCGAACGAGGACCTCTCCGCGCAGCGGTTGCGCGACTGGTTCCGGGAAAATATCGAAGTCCGTGACGCCGACGGGGCCGAGCGTGTCCTCCGCGCGGCGATCCGGGCGGACGTCGGCGAGCCGGCGATCGCGGGCATGCTGGCCGCGGCGGCGACCGACCACCGGTTCCTCGACAACGGCCACCGGCTCGATTTCATCAACAAGGCCTTCGAGACGCTGGATCGGATCGGCTGGGCGGCGGCCGAGCCGGTGCTGGCGAGCCTGGTGACCGGCCTGGCGGGCGCCAGCCGCGCCGAGGAGACGGCCTCGTGGCGTCAGCCCGTCGATCTCGCCGCCCTGTGCGCGGATGCGGCCGCGGACCTGCCCGACGACGGGCGCGGGGATGACTGGAACGAGCCCGAGGGGTTCGTGGACGTGCTGCTCTCGGACGATCCGGGGGCGATCATCGACCACCTCCTCGACGCCATCGATGCCGGTGCGGGCGCTGCGGCCCTCGCGGAACCGGTTGCCGCGGCTGCGGCCCGACGGGTCGCCCAGTTCGGGACCTCGAACGAGTTCAACGACTGGAATACCGTCCACCACACCTACACGTACGCGAACGCCGTCCATGCGCTGGCCACGCGGACGCCGGCGCCCGAGCTCTATCGGGGCGTCTTCGATGCGGCCATGCGCGTCTACCTGGATCGATTTCTCAATACGCCTCCTGCCCCGCTCCCGGAACCGTCGGGCGATCCGGCGCCGGACGAGGCCCTCGAGACGCTCCGGCGGACGTTCGAAGTCGAATCCGAGGACACGGTCGATCGCGCCGGCCGTGCGGTCGCCGCGTATCTGGACGCGGGCGGCGACGTGGCCGAGCTCAAGGCGGCGCTCGGCTCGGCCCTGCTCCGGGAGGATGTCGGCTTTCACGCCCGTCAGAACCTGGAGGCGGCGTTCCGCCAGCACCGCATCACGGACGATCCCGCGCGGGCGGCACTACACCTGATCGCGACGGCGCGCTACCTGGCGGCGCACACGCCGACCCGGCGCTCGGGCGAACAGACGTTCCGCATCGCGGATCGGCTCCACCGCGGCGAAAAGATTCACGAGGCCGACTGAACGGCGGGCCTACTCGTCGGTGTCATCCTCGTCCGCATCGACATCCTCGAAGTCCGCGTCCACGTATTCGTCGCCCGCGCCCTCCGCGAAGTCCTCCGGATCGAAGCCCTCGGCACCCATGCCTTCCGCACCCATACCCTCGGCGCCGGCCTGGGCGGCTTGCTGCTGGTAGGCGCGCTTGCCGATCTCCTGGAGCGTCTCGCTGAGATCTTCGGTCGCCGCCTCGAGGTCCTCCTTCTCGGCGTCCTCGTCCTCGAGGGTCTCCTCGACGACCTCCATGGCCGACTCGATCTCGGCTTCGAGCTCCTCGTCGACCATCTCCTCGTTCTCATCGAGGAGCGTTTCGGCGCGCTGGAGGGCGCTTTCGGCGGCGTTGCGGGCTTCGATGCGCTCGCGGCGCCGATCGTCCTCCTCGGCGTGTTCCTCGGCCTCCTCGCGCATCTGTTCGACCTCCTCTTCGGAGAGCCCGGCACCGCCCTCGATGGTGATCTCCTCGGCCTCGCCGGAGCTTTGCTCCTCGGCACTGACGTTGACGATGCCGTCCTGGTCGATGTTGAAGCTGACCTCGATTTGGGGCGTGCCCGCCGGGGCCGGCGGGATCCCGGTGAGCATGAACTCGCCGAGCCGCTCGTTCTCCTCGGCGATCTCCCGCTCGCCCTGGAAGACGCGGACCTGGACGGAGGTCTGGTTGTCCGCGGCGGTGGTGA
>CAZAYR010000001.1:38444-75180 GCA_964489365.1 uncultured Salinarchaeum sp. | reverse complement strand
CCGGCGACCCGACCGACGACGTGCTCTCCTGGGACGAGTCCGTCTTCCGGAACGAGCGCGTCTTCGAGATCGACTGGGTGCCGGAGACGTTCAAACACCGCGATTCGCAGCTCCAGAGCCTCCAGTACGCCCTCAAGCCCGCCGTCCGCGGCTCCCGACCGCTCAACGGGATCGTGCGGGGCCCGCCGGGGACCGGCAAGACGACCGCCATCGAGAAACTCTTCGGCGAACTCAACCCCCGTTCGGGCGTCCACGCCGTCCGGGTCAACTGCCAGGTCAACTCGACGCGCTATGCCGTCTTCTCGCGGATCTTCGAGTCGATCTTCGAGTACGAGCCACCCTCGAGCGGCGTCTCCTTCAAGAAGCTCTTCGGCCAGGTCGCTGACCGTCTGATCGACCGCGAGGAGGTCCTGATCGTGGCCCTCGACGACGTGAACTACCTCTTCTACGAGAACGAGGCCGACGAAACCCTCTACTCGCTCATCCGCGCCCACGAGACCCATTCCGGGGCGAAGGTCGGCGTCCTGGTCGTCTCCTCGGATCTCGGCCTCGAACTCGTCGAACAGCTCGACTCGCGGGTCCAGTCGGTCTTCCGGCCCGAGGAGATCTACTTCCCCGTCTACGACACCCCGGAGATCGTGGACATCCTCTCGGAACGGATCAAACGGGGCTTCCACGAGGGCGTCGTCGATACTTCGGTCATCGATCGCGTCGCGGAGCTGACCGCCGAGAGCGGGGACCTCCGGGTCGGGATCGACCTGATCCGCCGGGCGGGCCTGAACGCCGAGATGCGGGCGAGCCGTTCGGTCGAGCTCGAGGACGTCGAGCAGGCCTACGAGCAGTCAAAGCACGTCCACCTGTCCCGGAAGTTACAGGGGCTGGGCGCCAGCGAGGTCGCCCTGATCCGCGTCGTCGCGGAACACGAGGGGGCGCAAGCGGGCGACGTCTACGAGGCCTTCCACGAGGAAACCGACCTGGGGTACACCCGCTACTCCGAACTCATCAACAAGCTCGACCAGCTGGGCATCCTGGAGGCCGAGTACGCCCAGGTCGACGGCCGCGGGCGCTCGCGGTCGCTCTCGCTCGCCCACGATGCGGACGCGGTCCTCGAACGGCTCGACTGACGGCCGAACCTTCTTGCCGCTCGGTCCCCTCCATCGGTCGGGTCCTCATGGCACGGCTCGGCTACGCGATCGCGAGCGAGGAGCACGGCCCGAACGACTGCACCCGGTACGCCAAAACGGCGGAGCACGTGGGATTCGATTTCCTGATGGTCACCGACCACTACCACCCCTGGGTCGAGGCGCAAGGCCATAGCCCGTTCGTGTGGAGCGTCCTCGGGGCGATCGCCCGGGAGACGGAGGAGATCCCCGTAGGTACGGGGGTCACCGCACCGATCAACCGGATGCACCCGGCCATCGTCGCCCAGGCGGCCGCCACCGTCGCCGTCCAGATGGAGGGTCGGTTCCGGCTCGGGCTCGGCACGGGGGAGAACCTGAACGAACATATCCTCGGCCACCGGTGGGCGCCCCACCACGTCCGGCTCGACATGCTTCGCGAGGCGATCGAAATCATGGACCTCCTGTGGAGCGGGGGCACGAAGAACTACGAGGGCGAGTACTATCGTGTCGAAAACGCCCGCGTCTACGACCTGCCCGACGAACCGGTCGAGAAGTTGATCGCGGCCGGGGGCGAACGGGCGGCAGCCCTTGCGGGCGACTTCGGGGACGGGCTGGTGAACACGAGCCCGGACCCGGACGTCATCGACCGCTTCGACGCGGCCGGCGGTGACGGCGCGCCACGTTACGGGATGCTCCACGTCTGCTGGGCGGAATCCGAGGAAGCGGGTGTCGAGACCGCCCACCAGCATTGGCCCAACGGCGCGCTCCGGGGCGAACTCGGCCAACAGTTGCCCACGCCGGCGCATTTCGAGCAGGCCGTCGAGATGGTGGACCGCGATGACATCCGGGACGCGATCGTCTGTGGCAACGATCCCGACGAGCACCTCGCGGAACTCGAGGCGTTCCTCGAGGCGGGGTATGACCGGGTGTACGTCCACCAGATCGGCCCCGACCAGGCGGGGTTTTTCGACTTCTACGAGGCCGAAATCATCCCACAATACCCTCGGCTTACGAGCTAGAAGTCCTCGACATGGGGCCGGAGATCGAGCTCGAGAGTCCACGCCGAGCGGTCCTGCTCGATCAGGTCCCAGTAGACGTCGGCAATGGCGTCGGGATCGAGGAAGGTCTCCGGGTCGCGATCGGGGGTCCGCTCCCGGGCGCGGGGCGTCAGGATCTGTCCGTCGATGATCACGTGGGCGACGTGGATGCCTTCCGGTCCGAGTTCCCGGGCCATCGATTCGGCGAGGCCGCGATTCGCGAACTTGGCACTGCTAAAGCCGACAGCCCCCGCCCGCCCGCGAACCGCCGAGGTGGCGCCCGTGAAGAGCACGGTGCCCTCGCCCTGCGCCCGCATCTCCGGCACGGTCGCCGCACTCAGGTGGAAGGCCCCGAGGGTCGTCACTTCCCACGCCCGGCGGAACTCCGCCGTCGAAATCTCCCCGAAACCTTCCCACGAGGCCGCGGCAGCGTGGTTGACGACGATGTCGATCGTGCCACATTCCGCACGGATACGCTCGACGGCCTCCAGGAGTTCGTCCTCCTCGGAGAGGTCCGCCGGGGCGGCGACGGCACCGTCACCCAGCTCCGCCGCCAGCTCGGCTAAATAGTCCTCCGATCGGGCGATCAATCCCACCTCGCAGCCCTCCGCCACGAGCTTCCTGGCGATAGATTCGCCGAGTCCGGCACCGACACCGCCGATGACGGCCGTGCGCGCCATGGGCATGGACGGACGCCGCCGACCATAACGATGGGGGCGTATGCTTTTTCTCGCGCCCCGGTGTGGGCACGCGCATGGCGGACGCCGAGCGGGCAAAGCGTCGGGTCGGGAACCACGTCATCGAGGAGGTCTCGGACGGTATGGTCCTCGGGCTCGGCTCGGGCTCGACTGCGGCCTACGCGATCCGGGCGATCGGGGAACGCGTCGGCGCGGGGCTCGATGTCGTCGGCGTCCCTTCGTCCCATCAATCGGCACGGGTCGCCCGCGAGGCCGGCGTGCCAGTCCGGTGTCTGGCGGACGTGGACGGCATCGATGTATCGATCGACGGCGCCGATCAGGTCGCCGGCCTCGACCTCATCAAGGGGGGTGGCGGCGCGCATACGCGGGAAAAGGTGATCGATGCCGCCGCGGAGCGATTCGTCGTCGTCGTCGACGATTCGAAGACCGTCGAGGCGCTGGATCTGCCCGTCCCCCTCGAGACCCTGCCCGAGGCGTGGGCCTTCGTAGAACGGCGGATCCGGCAGCTCGGGGGCGATCCGACGCTACGATCCGCGGCGTCCACCCTCGGGCCGAGCGTCACGGACAACGGCAACTTCATTCTCGAGTGCGACTTCGGCCAGCTGAGCGAGCCTGGCCGGGTCGCCGACGCCCTCGCTCGCATCCCCGGCACGGTAGAGCACGGGCTCTTCCTGGGCATGGCCGATGCGGTCTACGTCGGTGGTGCGGACGAAGTCGCGTGTTACGAAGCGGGGTAGCGCTTGCCGGGCTCAGAGGTCGCGGGGCTGCACGGTTTTTCGGTCGTTCTGCTCAGCACGCCGGGATGCGTCATCGAGGAGATCCTCGACCTCGTCGTTGAGGGCGTCATAAAAGTCGGCGGATACGTTTTTGTCACTCAGCGCTTCCTTCACGGCGGCCTTGACGATCAGATCCGTCATACAGCCCGGGATATCCCGGCATCGGTTATAAGGTTTGGCATCAGAAGCCGTCTAACGGCCATATAGCGCAGTCTGACGGTTCTTCGGTCCGGTCGCGGCGCTCGACACTTAAGGTCGTCCGGCGCGGAGCCCCCGATCATGCGAGAGGTCCTTGAATCGCTCGAGGATGGGCAGTTGACCCCCGAGGAAGCGGAGGTCGCGCTCGCCGGATATCTCACCGACGAGGCGGGGCGGTTCGACGCGGCGAGGGAAGCCCGGCGGGGGGTGCCCGAGGCCATCCTCGCGGACGGGAAGACACCCGAGGAAACGGCGGATCTCGCGGAAATTGCCGTCAGAACTGCCGGTCGGGCGCTCGTGACTCGGGCTCCCGATACCCACCGGGACGCCGTTGTCGAACGGCTCCGGGAGGCCGAGCCGGAGGCGGCCGTTCGGACGGACGAACGGGCTCGGATCCTCGTGGCACATGGCGTCGGTTTCGAACCGCCTTCGCTGGATGCCACGATCGGGGTCGTGTCGGCGGGGACTGCGGATGCGCAGGCCGCCGGCGAGGCGGCGATCGTGGCCGAGGAGATCGGCGCGACCGTCGAACAAATCGACGACGTCGGGGTGGCGAATCTGACCCGCATCACCGACCAGCTTTCCCGCATCCGGGGGTTCGACGTGACCATCGTCGCGGCAGGGCGGGAAGGGGCACTGCCGACGGTCGTCGCCGGGCTGGTCGAGACGCCCGTCATCGGGCTCCCGGTCTCGAGTGGATACGGCTATGGGGGCGGGGGGACCGCGGCGCTGGCGGGAATGCTGCAATCGTGTACCGTCCTGTCGGTGGTGAACATCGACGCGGGCTTCGTTGCCGGGGCACAGGCCGGCCTCATCGCGCAAGCCATCGACCAGGCCCGGTCCGGGTGAACTGTGTCGGCCCCGGACGATCCTCCGGCGGTGACCGGGGACCATCTCGTCTACGTGCTCCAGTGTGGGGACGGGAGCCTGTATACCGGGTATACGACCGACCTCGACCGACGGCTGGCCGAGCACCGCGGGGGACGCGGGGCGAAGTACACGCGCGGTCGCGGGCCCTTCGAGGTCGTCTTCGTCGAGGCCTGTGACTCCCGGTCGGCGGCACTCTCGCGCGAGGCCGAGATCAAGGCCCTTTCGCGCACGGAGAAGCTCGCGCTCGTCGAGGACTGATGCCAATCGTACTGCCTTTTTAGGACGTCCGGCGAACCCGCATATATGGAGGGCCAGATCTCGTTCGGCACGGACGGGTGGCGGGCGACGCTGGACGTCTTTACGGAGGAGCGGGTCGCGATGGTGGGTCAGGCCGTCGCCGACTATCTGGCCGATCACGGGCTGACGACGGGGCCGGTGGGGATCGCGCACGATCCTCGCGAGTCGTCCCCGCGCTTTGCGAACACGCTGGCGGCCGTTCTCAACGATAATGGGCTGAACGTGCAGCGGGGCACTCGAGATCTCCCTACGCCGGTCCTGGCCTGGACGATCGTCAACCGGCAGCTCGCAGGGGGCCTGATGGTCACCGCGTCCCACAACCCGCCCTCGTACAACGGGGTGAAGTTCATCACGCCCGCCGGCGCACCCGCGCTCCCGCCCGTTACGGACGCTCTCGAACGACGCCTCGCCACGCCCGAGTCCCACCCGGCTGGCACCGCGACGGACGTTTCGACGATGGAACCGATCGCGGCCTATATCCAGGACGTACTGGATCGCTTTGGCGAGCCGGACCTCGACGGGCTCGAGGTGGTCTACGATGCGATGCACGGTGCCGGTCGGGGGGTCACGGATCGCCTGCTCGACACCGCCGGCGCGCGGGTCACCCGGTATCGGTGCACCCGCGACCCCACGTTCGGCGGCGAAGGGCCCAAACCTGCGCCGGAGACACTCGGGACGGTCGTGAACGAGGTCACCGACGGCGGGGCGGCGCTCGGCATCGCGAACGACGGCGACGCGGATCGGGTGGCGATCATCACGCCCGAACGGGGCTTTCTGGACGAGAACCTCCTCTTTGGGGCGGTCTACGATTACCTCCTCGAGGACGCATCGGGGCCAGCGGTGCGCACCGTTTCGACGTCGACGATCGTCGACCGAGTGGCCGAGGCCAACGGCGAGAAAGTCGTCGAGACGCCCGTCGGGTTCAAATGGGTCGCGGCGGCCATGCGGGAACACGACGCGCTCATCGGCGGGGAGGAAAGCGGCGGGTTCTCGGTCCGGGGGCACGTGCGGGAGAAGGACGGGATCCTTATGGCGCTGCTCGCGGCGCATATGGAGACCGCGGAGCCCATCGATCGACGGATCGACCGGCTCGTCGACGCACATGGCCACATCATGCAGGACAAGGCATCCGTGGACTGTCCGGACGATCGGAAAGCCGATGTGCTGGCGGCCGTCGGCGACGCGTTCCCGGAACGACTGGCGGGCACCCCCGTGGCGTCCGTCACCGATGTCGACGGCTACAAGGCCACGCTCCAGGACGGCGCCTGGCTCCTCGTTCGCCCGAGCGGGACCGAACCGAAACTCCGGGTGTACGCCGAGGCGGGCGATCCCGACGACGTCGAGGCGCTGTTGGCGGAAGGCCGTCAGCTCGTGGCGGGACTCGTCTAATCCGCCTGCCGGACGCCCTCCCAGCGCCCGTCCGCGCGTTCGGCCATGGAAAAGCCAAGCGACTCGAAGAAGTCCCGCTCCGTTTCGTCGCACGTGGCTTCGAGGCGCCCGCGCGCCGCCGTTGCCGTCTCGACGAGCTCTCGGCCGTGGCCTCGGTCCCGGGCGTACCGCCGGACGGCAATGGCCTCGATGCGGTCATCGTCGAGCAACAACGCCCCAACCGTCCGCTCGCCGTCGACCGCGACGAACGCGTCACCCTCACGCACCTTCGCGGGCACCGTGTCGCGATCGAAGGCCAGCATCGCCTCGTCGAGGATCGCCGTGATCTCGTCGATATCCGCTGGCCGGGCGCGACGGACTGCGGTCATCCGCCGCTGATCAACCGGACGACGTTGACTTCCGCGTGCTCGAGCGGCTGGTCCTCCGGGATGGGGCGTCCGTCGACGAATACGGTGGCTTCCTGGGGGCTCAACCCGATCGCGCGCAACACGTCACCGGAGGTGGCATCCTCAAGGTCGAGGTGATGCGTGTCACCCCCCATGACCCGCGCGGTGACGTCCATGGGTTCGCCAGGCACGACCGCGTCTTGAACCTCACGTCCCCGTCTCGGGCGATTTATGGCCGACCGCGCGCACCGATGGGGTATGAGCGAGACGGCGGAGGTGGGGCCGGCCGGCCGCGCCGACATCTGGATCGAGAAGTACCGGCCGGACCGGCTGTCGGACATCGTCGGCCACGACGACATCATCGCCCGCCTGGAGCGGTACGTCGAGCGCGACGAGCTTCCCAACCTCCTGCTGAGTGGACCGGCGGGGACCGGGAAAACATCCGCCGCCCAGGCGATCGCCAAAGAGCTATACGAGGACGATTGGGAGGAATACTTCCTCGAGCTCAACGCCTCGGACGAACGCGGGATCGACGTCGTCCGGGGCCGGATCAAGGACTTCGCCCGCTCGAGCTTCGGCGCGCACGGACACCGCATCATATTTCTTGATGAGGCAGACTCCCTCACGTCTGACGCACAGGCAGCACTCCGCCGGACGATGGAGCAGTTCTCGCACAACACGCGGTTCATCCTGAGCTGTAACTACTCCAGCCAGATCATCGATCCCATCCAGTCGCGTTGCGCGGTGTTTCGCTTCGCCGCGATCGACGACGAGGCCGTCGCCGAGCGGGTTCGCGAACTCGCCGATCTCGAGGGAATCGAGATCACCGACGATGGGGTCGACGCGGTCGTCTACGCGGCCAACGGCGACATGCGGGGGGCGATCAACGCGCTCCAGGCGGCGGCCGTCCTTGGCGAGACGGTCGACGAGGAGACGGTCTACACCATCACGAGCACCGCCCGGCCCGAGGTCGTGGAGGGGATGGTCACCGACGCCATCGAAGGCGACTTCGCCGGCGCCCGGACGACCCTCTCCGAGCTGTTGGACGACGCCGGGCTGGCCGGCGGCGACGTGATCGATCAGCTGCACCGTTCCGTGTGGGACGTCGGCCTGGACGACCGGGCCGCGGTAGACGTCCTCGATCGCGTCGGGGAGGCCGACTACCGGATCGCCGCCGGCGCGAACGAGCGCATCCAGCTCGAGGCACTGCTCGCGGCGATCGCGAAACGGGCCGAAGAACCGGCGTGACGCAATTCTTTTACGCCGACCAGCGCCTCTGTCTTTCCCATGAGCGACCTGGAACCGGAGTACCGCCTCGAGTATTTCGAGGATAACGGCTTCCAGCGCAGGACGTGTCCCTCGTGCGGTGCCCACTTCTGGACGCGGGATCCGGACCGCGAGATCTGTGGGGAGCCCCCGTGTGGCGAGTATACCTTCATCGACGACCCGGGGTTCGACGAGGCGTTTTCCCTCGAAGAAATGCGGGAGACCTTCCTCTCGTTCTTCGAGGATCGGGGCCACGAGCGCATCGACCCCTACCCCGTCGCGGCCAACCGGTGGCGCGAGGACGTGCTCCTGACCCAGGCATCCATCTATGACTTCCAGCCACACGTCACCTCGGGTCGGTCGCCGCCGCCGGCGAACCCCCTGACGATCAGCCAACCGTCCATCCGGATGGAGGACATCGACAACGTGGGCAAGACGGGCCGACACACGATGGCCTTCGAGATGATGGCCCATCACGCCTTCAACACCCGCGAGGACGTGGACGAGGACGCCTACGCCTATCACGGCGAGGTCTACTGGAAGGACGAGACCGTGGCCTACTGCGACGAGTTTTTCGATTCTCTCGGTGTCGACCTCGCCGACGTGGTCTACATCGAATATCCCTGGGCGGGGGGCGGCAATGCGGGGCCGGCGTTGGAAGTCATCTACGAGGGCGTCGAGCTGGCGACGCTCGTCTTCATGAACATGGAGGATGACCCCGAGGGCGAGTTCGAACTCTTCGACGGCAACCGCTACGCGAAGATGGACACCTACGTCGTCGATACCGGGTACGGGCTCGAGCGCTGGACGTGGGTCTCCCAGGGCACGCCCACGGTCTATGAGGCCGTCTACCCGGAGATGATCGGGTTTCTGAAAGAACAGGCCGGCATCCAACTCACCGACCGCGAATCGCGGATCGTCCACGATGCGGCCGCCATCGCGGGCCACATGGACGTCGACGAAATCGAGGATGTCGCCTCGGCCCGGGCGACGATGGCCGACGAGCTCGGCGTCGAGCGGGAGGAGCTCGACGCCTTGTTGGAACCGCTCGAAGCCATCTACGCGATCGCCGATCACTGCCGGACGCTCGCGTATATGCTTGGCGACGAAATCGTCCCGTCGAACGTGGGGACTGGCTATCTCGCCCGGATGGTCCTCCGTCGGACCAAACGACTGTGTGACACGGTGGGTGTCGACGCTCCCCTGGACGAGCTCGTGGACATGCAGGCCGAGCGCCTCGGCTATGCGAACCGCGACACGATCCGCGACATGGTGCGGACCGAGGTCGAGAAGTACCGCCAGACGCTCGAGCGGGGCGGGCGCCGGGTGCGCGCCACCGCGGAAGAATACGCCGAGCGCGACGAGCCCATTCCCACCGAGAATCTGATCGAGCTCTACGATAGCCACGGGATCCATCCGGACATGGTCGCGGAGATCGCGGCTGAGATCGGTGCCAAAGTCGAGGTCCCCTCGGACTTTTACGCACAGGTCGCCGCGCGACACGAAACGGACGAGGACCCGGCCGATGCGCCCGTCGAGGACGACCGGGCGGCCGATCTCCCCGAGACCGAGCGGCTCTACTACGAGGATCAGTCGGGGACGTCCTTCGAGGCGGTCGTGCTCGACGTCTTCGAAGTCGAGGACGGCTACGAGGTCGTCCTCGATCAGACGATGTTCTACCCCGAAGGCGGCGGACAACCATCGGATCGAGGGGCCCTCGAGACCGACGATCGGAGCGTAAACGTGCAGGACGTCCAAGAGCGGGAGGGGGTGGTGTACCACCTCACGGACGACGACCCGGGCAAAGGCGAGTTCGTGCGGGGCCGGATCGATGTGAACCGCCGACGGCGGCTGATGCAACACCACAGTGCGACCCACATCATCGGTCACGCGGCCCGACAGGTCCTCGGCGAACATGTCCGTCAGGCCGGCGCCCAGAAGGGCACCGACCGGGCCCGACTCGACGTCACACATTTCGAGCGCATCGACCGCGAGACCGTCAAAGCGATCGAGCGCGCGGCCAACGAGCTGGTACGGGAGAACGTGTCGGTCGACGCAGACCGGCCCCACCGGAACGAGGCGGAGGCCGAACATGGGTTCGACCTCTACCAGGGTGGGATCCCGCCAGGGGTACGCGTCCGGATCATCACGATCGTGCAGCACCTCCAGGCCTGCGGTTGCACCCACCTCGGTCGGACGGGGGAGAACGGCCTCATCAAGGTGACGTCGAGCGAACGAATCCAGGACGGCATCGAGCGGCTGACGTTTGCCGCCGGGGCCGCGGCAGTCGAGGCGGTCCAGGAAACCGAGGACCACTTGCTCGACACGGCCCAGACCCTAGACGTCACGCCGGCCGACGTCCCGGAAACCGCCGAACGCTTCTTCGAGGAGTGGAAGGAGCGCGGCAAGGAGATCGAGCGGTTGCAGGAGGAACTCGCGCGCGCCCGGGCCGCGTCGGCCGACGACGCCGACCGCATCGAGCTCCGCGAGACGGAGGCGATCGTCCGCCGCGTGGACAGCGATCCGGACGAGCTCCGGGCGATGGCAAACGCCATCGTCGCCGACGGCCGCATCGCCGTCCTGGGCAGCGGGACTGACGGGGCCCAGTTCGTCGTCGCGGTCCCCGACGGGGTCCCGGTCCATGCCGGCGAAGTGGTCGCGAGCTTGGCCGAACGGGTCGGCGGCGGGGGCGGCGGCCCGCCGGACTTCGCGGAGGGGGGCGGCCCCGACACCGACGGGCTCGAGGACGCGCTGGCGGCCGCGCCCGACGTCCTGGAACGCGTTCTCGACGCCTAAGCGCCATTTCGGAACAATTTTCGCCGGTCGCCCGGGGAAGTCAGAGTATCCAATGCCAGCGATCGAAACGGAAGGCCTGACCCGGCGGTTCGGCGATGTCGTCGCCGTCGACGGGCTCGATCTGTCTGTCCACGACGGGGAGGTCTTCGGGTTTCTCGGCCCCAATGGTGCCGGCAAATCCACGACCATCAACGTCCTCCTCGGGTTCACCCGCCCGTCGCGCGGGACCGGCCGGGTGCTCGGCCGGGATATCGTCGAGGACTCGCTCGCCATCCGCCGCCGCACGGGTGTCCTCCCCGAAAACTTCGGGGTGTACGATCGCCTGACGGCCCGCAAGCACCTCCGCTTCGCCGTCGACACAAAAGGGGCCGACGACGATATCGATGCCCTCCTCGAGCGGGTCGGGCTGGCTGACGCGGCCGACCGCCGGGCAGGCGGCTTCTCCACGGGGATGAAACAGCGGTTGGCACTCGCGATGGCACTGACGGGCGATCCCGACCTGCTCATCCTCGACGAGCCCTCCACGGGCCTGGACCCGAACGGCGCCCGTGAGATGCGTACCATCGTTCGCGAGGAGGTCGAGCGCGGGGCGACGGTCTTCTTCTCGAGTCACATCATGGAGCAGGTCGAGGCGGTCTGTGACCGGGTGGGGATCCTGCGGGACGGGCGGCTGGTCGCGGAGGATTCCATCGCGGCCCTCAAGGATAGCTTCGACGCCGACGCGCAGCTGGTCGTCTCCGTCGACGCGGTCCCCGACGGGGCCGTCGCCGACCTCGAAGCTCTGGAGAACGTGACCGGCGTCCGCGTGACGGGAACCGACATCATCGCCTCGTTGAGCGCGGACACGCAGAAAGCGGACGTGATCCGGGTCCTTGAGGAAGCCGGGGCGACGGTCGAGGACATCACCTCCGAGGACCCGTCGCTGGAGGATCTCTTCGCTGCGTTTACACAGGGCAACCGGGAGGTGGCACGCCCATGAGCTGGGAGGACATCGCGCGAAAGGATTTCCAGGACGCGGTCCGGTCACTACTCCTGGCTGGACTCACGGGCCTGTTGATTCTCCTCGTGGCCGGGCTGGCCCTGATCCCGTGGATCTTGGCCGACGACACCCCTGGATACGAACAGGCACTCGGGTTCGTCTTCTCCCCGATCGGGTTTCTCGTCCCGATCATCGGACTCATCGTCGGGTATCAGGCGATCGTCGGCGAGCGGGAATCGGGCTCGATTCGCTTCCTCCTGGGGTTGCCAAACACGAGACTCGACGTGATCGTCGGGAAGACGGTCGGACGCGCCGCCGTGGTCGCCGTCCCGATCGCGCTGGGCTTTCTCGCGGGCGCGGTGGTTGTCCTGGCGCTCTATGCAGGGTTTTCGATCTTGGATTACCTCGGCCTGTTCGTGTTCTCGGTCGTGCTCGGCCTGATCTACGTCGCCCTCGCGGTGGGCGTCTCGGCCAGCGTCTCCTCCCGGGCGAAAGCCGTCGGGGGCGTGGTCGGGGTGTACGTCCTCTTCGATGTCCTCTGGTCGAACATCCCCGCGGTGATCTACTTCGCGCTCGAGCGGTCGCTTCCTGATTTTACCGCCCTGCCGGCGTGGTACGTATTCTTCGAGCGGCTCGGCCCGAGCCAGGCCCTGAACGCGGTGGTGGCGGATACTGTCGGCTTCGTCGGGGCGGGCCAGGTCGATATGACGACCGCCGGGCGCATCGCGGGGGAAGTCCCGTTTTATCTGGGGACGTGGGTCTCGGCCCTGGTCGTGGGCTTCTGGATCCTGGCACCTCTGGCGTTCGGCTACTATCGGTTCTCCCGGGCAACACTCGGCTGACAGGCGAACGGAGTCACAATGCACTTGTCCTCGCGGGTCCGATTCGACGACGAGATGGGTGACGTGCGATTGGCGCTTCTCAATGCGTCCGAGGACGCCAATACACCCCGGAACTTCCGCCGAGAACTCGACGCCGAACTCGCGGAGTTCCGGGTCCGGGAGAGCCAACTCCCTCCGACCTTCGAGTTCGACGGATGTGTCGTCACCGGATCGCGGTCCTCGGTCTACTGGGACGACGAGTGGTTGCCCCCGCTCCGGGAGTGGATCGAGGGCGCCATCGACCGGGACATCCCGTTCCTCGGCATCTGCTATGGCCATCAGCTCCTCGCGGACGTGTTGGGCGGCACGGTCGAGACCATGGGCGAATACGAACTCGGCTACCAGCTGGTACGTCACGACGGTGAATCCGTCCTGCTCGACGGCATCGACGGGGAGTTTCTGGTCTTTACGTCCCATTCCGATCGCGTGACCCAACTCCCGCCGGGGGCGACCCAGTTCGCGGAGAACGAGTTCGGGATTCACGGCTTCCGGGACGGCCGGGTGTTCGGGGTCCAGTTCCACCCCGAGTACGACCAGGAAACCGCACGGGGGGTCACGGAAGGGAAGGATATCGACGCGGCGTGGAAGGAGGAGATCCTGGCCGACATTACCGACGAGCGCTACGCCGAGGCCTGTCAAGCCAAGCAACTGTTCGGCAACTTCGTCGAGTTCGTGGCCTCGACGCGGGCACCGCCGCCGCCGGCCGACTGAACGCCCGACGACGGGACGTTGCAAGAGTTAAGTACGCCAGCGCTCAGCGTACGCATATGCCGATCGATCCCCAGTTCCACGAAAACCGGGAGGTCGTCGACGAGTGCAATGGTCACGACGTGTGGGGACCCGTGAACGAACCCGAGGAGCTCGGGATCCACGGCACGCACGTCGCCGTCGACTTTGATATCTGTATCGCCGACGGGGCCTGCCTCGAGGACTGCCCGGTCGACGTGTTCGAGTGGATCGACTCACCCGACCATCCCGAAAGCGAGATCAAGGCCGATCCCGCCAAGGAGGCGCAGTGTATCGACTGCATGCTCTGTGTGGACGTCTGTCCCGTCGACGCCATCGACGTCGACGGCACGCGCACGGCTTAATCCTGGACGTTCTCGATCACGTCGGCGAGATCCGCCTCCGCATACCGCCTGACGAACTGCTGGAGATGTCTTTCGCAGAGTCCCACACGCACCCCCTCGGAGTCGGCCGCGTAGGCAGCTTCCGTATCACAGTAGTGACAGCGCATTGCCGAGGATTCGTCCACAGGGGATTGAACCCTACGGCGCGGACGCGAGGGCGCGGCGGAACGTGTGCCATTCCGCCCGATCGAGCCCGGCGGTCCCGATCGCTCGGTCGTGCGCGTCGCTCCCGCCGGTGATCAGGAGCTCGTCCGATTCGAGGACATGGTCGAGCTGGGTTGCATCAACGGATTCGTCGTAGGGATATCGGCGCTCGAGCGCCCCGATCGCGCGCGCCACGTCGATGGCGCGGGCGACATCGTCGTACCGGAGAGGATGTGCCAGGGCGGTGACTGCGGCGGCCTCCGATAGCACGTTTCTGGCTTCCCCGAACGCCGGGACATTCCTGGCGACGAAACAGGGACGGCCGTCGGCGATATACTCGTCGAAGACCTCCTGGACCGTCAGGTCCAGGTCCGGATGGTCGGCGGTTGCCCGGGCAAGATGGGGCCGACCGACCCCGGCGCGTAGTTCCATCCCAAGTGTCACGTCCAGCGCTTCCTCGAGGCACTCACGGATGCGCCGGGCCCGGGCGACCCGATCCCGCTGGAGCGACTCGATCATTGCGTTCATTGCGTCCGTCTCCTGCAGGCCATAGCCGAGGAGATCGATCCGCCACCCGTCACGACAGGCGACTTTCAGTTCGATCCCCCGGACGATCGTCAGATCACCCCGCTCCACTGTAGGGGCCTCGAGGTCGGGATGGAGGCGGTCGTGATCGGTGATCGCGATCGCCTCGAGCCCGCGTTCCTTGGCGAGGGCGATGACGGACTCGAGGTCCAAGGTCCCGTCCGATGCGGTGGTGTGGACGTGGAGGTCCGCAACGACGCGATCGCTCATCCGTTCGTGATCGAAACGGGCGCACTGCCCCGTGTATAGTGTTCGACGGTGCCATTTGGACGCGCGCGAAAGACGATGGCCGGCCGGTGGCCGACGTCGGGCGCCTCGTCGCGGACGCGGGCCCATTCCGCGTCGGGAAAGGACGAACAATCGACAAGGAGCGTCACCCCCCCGCCGTGGACGCGCAACTGGCCCTGCAGCTTCGTGTCCACGGTATCCTTCACGGCGGCTACGGCGGTTCCCGCCTGCCGGTCCCGAGGTCGCCCTGGGCGCGTGACTTCGACGAGGTGACCTTCCCCCTTCGTCGTCGCCATGAAATCAATCGAATGGCCGGTAGTTACCTCGATCTCCGGTTCGATCTCGTACCCTCGCTCGCTCAATAGCTTCGCAACGGTGAACTCGCTCATCGCCGCGGCCATCCGCGTCGGATCGAGCTGATCGCTGGTCCCGAGCTTGCCCGCCATCTCGTGGCGGTACGGGTCGAGGACTCCGGTCGCGAGGAATCCATCGTAAAAGGACAAGGCCTCTTCGGAGGAGGCATCCGGAAAGCCGGCGGCATGATCCCGGAAGAACCGCCGCGAGCTCTCCCGGCCGTCTTTCGAGCAGAGCACCGGGAGGAAAAAGCGCGCGAGGTGGGGATACGGTTCGATCCACGGTTCTGCGTCGTACAGTTCCGCCAAGAGCTCCCGCTCGGCCCAGTCAGCGATCGGGTCGGGGACCTCGTCGAACCCATACTTTTCCGTGCGCCAGAGCGTGCGCGGGGTCTCGGTGTTCCCGAGCCAGTAGGCCACATCCTCGTTCCAAGCGAACAGAGCGGTATCCCCGTTGTCCATGTCGAACCGGACCGCGTCGTAGTCGCCGGCGAGGGCGTACCAGGGGGTGGCCATCTCCGCCCCGAGGTTGCCCTCCAGGGACGCGAGCAACTCGCTGCGCACCCGGTCCCGGGTCCACCGCTCCGGCGAGACACGGAAACGGAGGGGTTGGGCCATGTATGACGCTCGGCCGTCCGCCCGTATGACGGTTCCGCACTGACCCGTGTGAACAACCGTCACAATTATAGTTGTGTCCTCCATACGTGTCACTGGTCACCATGTCAATGGGTGCCTATGACGAGGACGAGCACGAACGCCGCGAGATGAAAAGTAACACCGTCGATGCCGACTTCGACGGAGCGCGACCGGAATATCGCGGCGAGATCGAGTATAACGAAGGCGAGTCGGCCGAGGCGCTCCTCGATCAGTTCAAGGAACTGCAGTCCTAGCGACTGTTTTGACGCGAGCGCGTCGCACCGATATTGCCACGAGGAGAAGCATCAGGCCTTTTGACGGCCCCGCCCAGTTGCCCCCATGGCCCGCCGCACGTGCGAAAGCTGTGGGGACCGCGTGAGCATCGGCGGGGGGATTTCGGCGATCTGGTCGTTCGAACCGGAACCCACCGAAGGGATGATCCTCGAATTCGAGGACGGCACCGAGCACTTCCTCTGTTTCCCATGCATCGATCGACTCCCGGACCACCCGACGGCGGCGGACGTCGACGCGATATAGGCAGTACCGGCGCTCACCAGGGCCCGAGCAGTGCAGCATACGCCAGCATCGAGAATACCATCAAGCCCACGAGGAAGAGTGCGATGGCTTCCTGGCGTCCCATACCCGTGTCCCCCGGGCCTGGCCGTTAATCCTTCCGGTGGTGGGCATCGACGACCACATGGTCCATGCCGGGGCTGTGTGATTTCACGACCCGTCGCCCGGTGATTTCGAAGGGCTCCCCCGTCGCCTCGAGGGCCTCGATCGCCCCGCCAAACGGTTGCTCGGTCGGCGCGATGTCGTGGAGATGGAGCCGTCCTCCGGCACGGAGCGAGCTGACCGCGGTATCGAGGTAGGCGCACGCGTCGAAGTAGCCCATCACGACCCGATCCGCGTCGACGGAGACCTCACGACAGTCCGCGCGATAGGCGTCCAAACGATCGGAAACACCGTTCAGTTCCGCGTTCTCGAGGAGGTATCGAAACGCTGTGGGGTTCCGTTCCACGGCGGTGACCTCCGCACCGCCCCGTGCCATCGGGAGCGTGAAGTAGCCCAGTCCAGCGAACATGTCGAGGACGCGTTCCCCGGATGAGACCCGCTCGCCCATCCGCACCCGTTCGGCCTTGTTGCCCGGCGAAAACATCACGCGGGTCAGGTCCATCGCGTACGCGGTCCCGTGTTCGTAATGGATCGTCTCGGTGTCACCCGCGCCGGCGACCACGCGGACGTCCGGTTCGCGATGTTCCCCGTCGATCCCCTCGTTCGCCAGGACGGTGTCGGCTCCCCGGTGCAGGTCGAGCAGTGCCTCACCGACCTCCGACTCCCGGGGACAGTTCTCGAAGCGCGCCATGATGACGGTCCCGAGGACCGCCCACGATCCGGGGGCCCGTGCTCGCTCGGCGGCCGAGAACCCCCGGGCCTCGAGGTGGTCCTCCAGATCCCGCACCCGGTACGCCGGGGTTGTATCCTCGCTTACTCCGTCGACCGCGGTGTGCTCGGGCGGCGCCAGGATCGGGATCGCCAGCCTCGCGTCGTCGTGTTCACGAATGCATCGCTCGGAATCGTAACACCCCTCGTCCTTGAGCCCCCGGATCGCGCCGCCGGCGTCCTCTTTGTGCACGAGAGCGACGAGCGGCTCCTCGCTCACGTGCCGACCTCCTCGATGACGGACGATGGGATCGCATGCAGGCCGAGCCGGGTCTTGAGGACCGGGACGGTGTCGCCATCGAGCGCCAGATCGCCCGGCCGAGGGATCGTAACCGCCGCCGCGGTGTCCGGATCCAACACCTGGATTGCGTGTTCGTCCTCGACGGTGACCAGCGTGGTCTCGGTCACGTCCGACAGAAGGGCGACGCGCTCCGCGCCGTCGGCCACCTCGCCCTCGATCACGACCGGGTCACCCCCGGCGAGCGCGCGACCCCGGACGTCCCCCTCGACGAGCACGGCGCGTCCGTCCGCGAGCGCGATCACGTCCCCAGGCCGGAACTTTGGCAGCCGCACGGCGAAGGCAACACGGTAGACCTCCTCGCCCTCCTCGTCCTCCGTCACGAGGGTTTCGGAGCTTGCAATGGACCCTCCTAACTCCCCGACGATCCGCCGGGCGATCCGCTCGGCGAGCTTGTTCCGGGAGACGCGAACGTCCACCCCTTCCGGGCGGTCGAAGACCTCGCTGACAAACGCATTGCGGTCCGCGGTGTCGTCGGTCACCTCGTGGGCGAGCTCGACGGCCCGGTCGGTTTCGGTCGGGGTCGGTTCTCGATCAGCGGCGCGCACCTGCACCGTGCCGGCGTAGTAATCACCGGCAATTCGGCCACACCGTGAGCAGGTCTCCCGGGAGATCCGAACCACGACGGGGTGTTCCTCCGAGATCGCCACACCATCCACGTGGCCCGTCACCGACACGTGCAATTCCAGTTCGTTGGGCCCGCGTTGGACGGGCTCGACGCCCCATCGTACCTCCTCGGCCGCCCGGTGGACCCGCAGCTCGTTGCCGACTGCCTCGATGGCGACGTCGGTGAGGTCTTCGGTCGCGTCAACCCAGTCTCCGTCCCTGGCGAACGCTCCACATTTCGTACAGAGTCGTATCTCGAGTTCCTCGGGGGCCTCGACGAGCTCGAGGCGTTCGCGAAAACAGTCCGCACAGAGCCGTGCCTCGCGGGCGGATCCAGGCGCGCTCGCGGCCCATCCTTCGTCCGGTTCCAGGGACGTCCCACACTGCGGGCAAAAAACCCCGGAACGGCTCATTGGACGTGATGTAGCCGCCTCGATCGGTTAAGCGGCCCGCTTCCCGTTGATGGGGAGGACACACCGCCCAAGGGCCGAATGTTTCAAGTTATTAGACATTTCTCTCGCCGTATGAACGGTGGAAACGTCACCCACGGGGGGCAGGTCCGATGACGGTTTCGCGACGGGACCTCCGTGCGGTCGCCCTCTGCCTGCTCTGCGTCGCCGCAATCTCGTGGGCCGGTGTGGCGACGGCCACGTCGCCTCAGACCGGAATCTCCGCGCCCCGTGACGCCACCGTCGGCACGACACACGTCCAGGACTGCGCGGAAACGGCGCCATCCGATCACGCGGATCCGGCGGGGGGTACCGCCGAAGTGATCGGTTGGGTTGATGGCCTCTGGTACAACGAGTCGCTCGGGTTGACCGAGGGGGACACCCACCACGAATCGGACCTGCGGCCGCTGGCGGCTAGCACCGCCGCCCGACTCGAGGCCCGAACCAGTCTGGCCATCGAAGAGATCCCCCCGATCACGTTCCAGACCCATGCCGAGTATCAGACGGAACTCGAGGTGTCGGCGGAGGACATTCCCGACGGCGAGCGGGCGTTCATGAACGGGCAGTACGCCATGATGTTGGTCGCCGGTCAGGACGAGGATGCCGTCGACGTCTTGATCGAGACCCGCGCGAGCACCCCCGCGGCCCTGTATTCCGCCGAAGCTTCGATCATCACGATCATGACCGACGATTCCGCGAACGTGACCGTCGATGACGTGGACGAGGTCACACTCGCCCACGAACTGGTCCACGCGCTGCAGGATCAGCATTTTAACATCAGCCCCATCTTCGAGGAGGAAACGACCGACGAGCTTCGCTCCTCGATGGCCGTCGTCGAAGGGGAGGCGAGCCTGGTCGAGGAGCAGTACGCCGAGAACTGCGGCACGTGGGTGGACGAATGCCTCGTCGCGAACCTGACGACCAGCCCGCCAGCGAGCTGGGGGTTGACGCTCGAGCAACTCGCGATGTACAGCACGCCGCTCGTGGCCACGACCTACCAGCAGGAGGGCTGGTCGGGCGTGTCCGCCCTCCACGAGGATCTCCCGGACTCCATGATCGAGGCGATCGACCCATCCCAGTACGGGTCGTTCGAGCGCGCACCCCTCGAGGTCGATGACCAGAGCAGCGACGCATGGGTGGACGTCGGCTGGAACGACACCACTGGCCAACACGCCCTGACGGCGATGTTGATCGCGCCGGCGGTCGAGACCAACGGCCAAACCGCGGTCGTCCCGGTCGAACCGTTCCTCTCCGAGCACGCCGGCGGCCCCTACGACTACGACCATCCGGCGACATCCGGCTGGCAGAACGATCGCCTGCGGGTCTACGAGCGCGACGATGGGGCGCTCGGCAGCGTCTGGGAGCACATCTGGATCGACGCCGACGAGGCCGAGCGGTTCCAGGAGGCCTACGTGGATCTGATCGAAGCCCGCGGCGGCGAGCGGAGCGAGGAGTTTTCCAACGTATACACCTTCGAGAATGTCGACGCATATGACATGGCCGTGGGGGTCGAACAGGCGGGAGATCGTGTCACGATCGTCACGGCGCCGACGGTGGAGGAGCTCACTGCCGTCCACGGTGGGTTCACGTCGGTCGAGCGGGTCCCACCCGCCCTCACTATTACGGACGTTTCACCGACCGACGCGGTCGTGGAGCCGGGCGAGTCCATCGAATTCACCGTCACGATCGAGAATCCGGGTGACGGGGAGGTCACCGAGACGATCAGCGCTGGGCTTGCGGGGGATACCCTGGTGGAGAAGTCCGTGTGGCTTCGGTCGGGCGATGCCCAAACCGTGACCCTCGCCTTCGAAGTTCCGGCGGCGGTCGACGAATCCTCGTCCCTCGAGATCCGGACGCCGAACGACACGCAAACGGTGACACTCACCCTCGACGAACCGACGGACACATCCGCGCCCGACGATGGGGACGAGACTGGTGATACCGAACCGAGTGCGGATACGGCCGACGACGATGACCTGCCCGGGATGGGCCCGATCGTGGCGGCGATCGCGGTGCTCGCGGCCGCTCGAATTGCCGCTGTGACGCGCCATCGCTAGGCCGGGCTGGTCGGTCGGGGTGCAAGGAGTGACGAGAGAGGCGTGCCCTCAACAGGGTCGGCATCCGTGTCGAGCCATCGGTGGACGACGAGTCGAGGCTGAAGCCTTTTTGTAGACTCGCAGCGTTTCGTCGCGTATGGAGTGGACCACGGATTGGGGGCTGCGCTCCCGGATGGCCCTGACCATGTTTCTCCTCTTCGGCCTCTATATCGTGTTTATCGGGGCGCTGGTCACGCTGTTCGACGCCGGCATGTTTACGATCCTCGTGCTGGTGGGCATCTTCTCGTTCTTCCAGTATTGGGCGAGCGACAAGCTCGCGTTGCGGAGTATGGGGGCAAAGCGGGTCGACGAGTCGGAATATCCCGAGCTTCATGACATGATCACCCGGCTTTCCCGACAAGCGGACCTGCCGAAGCCGGACGTCGCGGTGGCGGATAGCCAGGTCCCCAACGCCTTCGCCACCGGGCGAAACCAAAGTCATGCGACGGTCGCCGTGACCACGGGCCTCCTCCGGACACTCGACGCCGACGAGCTGGAGGGCGTGCTTGCCCACGAGTTGGCCCATATCAAAAACCGGGACGTCATGGTGATGACGATCGCGTCGTTCCTGGCGTCGGTCGCGTTCATCATCGTCCGGTGGGGGTGGCTCTTCGGCGGGAACAACCGGAACGCGGCGCCCGTCTGGGTGGCCATCGTCGTGTCGCTGGTCGTCTGGGTCGTGAGCTTCTTCCTGATGCGGGCCCTCTCGCGCTATCGGGAATACAGCGCCGATCGGGGGGCGGCGGCCATCACGGGCAAACCGTCCGCGCTTGCGTCGGCACTGATGAAGATCAGCGGGCGGATGGACAAGGTCCCCGAGGATGACATGCGCGATCAGGCCGAGATGAACGCGTTCTTCATCATTCCGATCCGCTCGGGGTTCATCGGTCGCCTGGCCAGTACCCATCCGCCGACCGAGGAACGCATCGATCGCCTCCAGTCCCTCGAACGCGAGCTCGAGACCGCATAGGGAGCGATCCCACCGTTTAATCGGTCGAACGACGAAGGGCGGAGCGATGGGTCTCTTCGATCGGCTTCGCAGCATCCTCGGAACCGCCGCCGAGTCCACCGCCCAACGCGATGCCGATCCGGAGGATCTCTTCGGGATGAGCACGGCCTATCTCACGATGCAGGCCGATCTCGGGTACGATCACGTTGAGGAGGCGGCGCTGTGCTTTTCCTCGTTCGATAGCACGGCGTTCGACGAGACGGTCCGGGACGTGCGGGATATCCTCGCGGCGGGGGAGGAGGAGACGGGGACCGTCGCGGAAGTTCACTCGGACGAACACGGCTATCAGTGGGTCGTCCTCGAGGACGACGACCCCGAGGATCTGGTCACGAGCGTGCATTTTGCCGCGGATACCTTCGTCGAGAGCGGGTTCGGGTCCCGCCTTCTCGCCGCCGTCTTCGGCTTCGAGAAGGATGGCGATCCCGTCTACTGGATCTACTCCTTCCGCCGAGGCTCGTACTACCCCTTCGCCCCACGCCCCGGCCGGGAACGCGACTCGAAGGCGGAGTTCAAACTTCAGAGCGTCCTTGACGGCGAGCTGGACCTGGAGGACGAGACCGAATACTGGTATCCGCTGTGGCCCTCCCGGGATGGCGGCCATCCCTGGGAATGAACCACTTTCACCTACCTGTAAACGAGTGTTTATAAGGAAATCCGCACAAGATCAAGTATGGCCACGAACGCGGATCTCGAGTCACTACCGGGCGTCGGCCCGGCGACCGCCGAGAAGCTCACCGAGAGCGGCTTCGACTCCTTTCAGTCCCTCGCCGTCGCCGGGCCCGCGGAGCTTTCCGCGTCCGCGGACATCGGCGAGAACACCGCCGCCGACATCGTCCAGGCGGCCCGCGAGGAGGCGGACATCGGCGACTTCGAGACCGGGACGGACGTCCTCGAACGACGCGAGCAGATCGGCAAGCTCAGCTGGCAGGTCGATGACGTCGACGACCTGCTCGGTGGCGGGGTCGAGACCCAATCGATCACCGAGGTCTACGGGGAGTTCGGCTCGGGCAAGTCCCAGGTGACTCACCAGCTGGCCGTCAACGTTCAGCTTCCCAAACCCGTCGGCGGCCTTCACGGTAGCGCGATCTTCATCGACTCGGAGGACACGTTCCGTCCCGAACGGATCGAGGACATGGTCCGCGGGCTCCCCGAGGAGGCCATCGAGGCCACGCTCGAGGATCGGGACATCGAGGGTGGGCCGGACGACGAGGACGCCATGGAAGCACTCGTCGCGGACATGTTAGAGAAGATCCACGTGGCCAAGGCGTTCAACAGCAACCACCAGATCCTGCTCGCGGAGAAGGCCCAGGACCTGGCGGCCGAACACGAGGAATCGGACTACCCCGTGCGGATGATCGCCGTCGATTCCCTGACCGCCCACTTCCGGGCCGAGTACGTCGGCCGGGGCCAGCTGGCCGAACGCCAGCAGAAGCTCAACAAGCACATCCACGATCTGATGCGGCTGGGGGACCTCTATAACACTGCCATCGTCGTCACCAACCAGGTCGCCTCGAACCCGGACTCCTTTTTCGGCGACCCGACCCAGCCGATCGGCGGGAACATCCTCGGCCACTCGAGCACCTTCCGGATCTACCTGCGCAAGTCCAAGAACAACAAGCGGATCGTCCGGCTGGTTGACGCGCCGAACCTCCCCGACGGCGAGGCCGTGATGTGCGTGGAAGGCGCCGGGCTCAAACCCGAGTAAGGACACCTCGGCCGGCTATTCGGTCGTGGTCGTATCGATCTCGAGTTCGCCCTCGTGGATGCGGGCCCCGTCCTGGGCCACCTTCTCTGCCAGCACGGCACATTTGATCCGCATTGGACTGATCTCGACCCCGAGCAGGTCTATCATGTCGTCGCGGTCGAGCGCGTAGAGCTCATCGACGGACATCCCTTCGAGTTCGCCCGTCAGGAGGCTGGCGGCCGCCTGACTGATCGCACACCCGTCGCCCCGGAAGGCGATCGCCTCGATCCGATCGTCCGCATCGAGCTGCACATCGATCGTGATCTCGTCCCCACAAACGGGGTTTTCCCCCGTGTGGGTGAAGGTGGGATCGTCGAGTGACCCGTAGTTCCGCGGTCGCTTGTAGTGATCGAGGATTTGCTCGCGGTAGAGGTCCGATCCCATCGCCATTGGTGACTGCGTTACGCCGCGAACCGGGTAAAAACGTTGCGTACCCCCGCCACTTTTTTCGACCCCCTGCGGACATTCCGCCGGATGAACCGCCAGCAGGGGTTTCTGCTGTTCGTGCTCGCCGTTGCGGCCGCCGCCAGTTTCCTCATCGTGGTTCCGATCCTCGAGGTCGTCCTGATGTCCATCGTGCTGGCGTACATTCTGTACCCGCTCAACCAGCGACTCGAACCGTACCTGGGGGTTCGGGCGACGCCGATCGCGGTAATCACGATCGCGTCGATCCTCCTGCTCGGCCCGTTACTCTACGTGGCGGCTGTCCTGTACAGTGACCTTCTCGATGTCGCCGATCAGCAGCACGACCTGGACCTCCCGGGCCTCGAGGCGTGGATCGGTGACGTGACGGGCCTGGAGGTCGAGCTGATGGACCTCTTCGAGCGGACTGGTCGGCAGGCCGTCGACGTCCTCTTCGGCGACGTGGCCAGCGTCGTGGCCTCGGTCACCTACGCAGGGATCGGCCTGGCGACGATGGTGTTCTTGCTCTACTACCTCCTCCGCGACGGGGAGGCGTTCGTCCGGTGGCTCCACCGGACGGCCCCCATCGACGATCGCGTGGCCAAACGCCTGACCGAACAGATCGACAAGACGACCTACGGGGTCATCATGGGCCACCTCTTCGTCGCGAGCCTCCAGGGACTGCTGGCGGGCCTGGCCTTCTGGGTCGTGGGCATCCCGAACGTGATCCTCTGGACGTTCGTGATGGTCGTGGCGGCCCTGCTGCCCATCGTGGGTGCGTTCCTCGTCTGGGCGCCGGCGACCGGATACCTGCTGCTGGTCGACCAGATTCCGGAAGCCGTCTTCCTGTTCATCTGGGGCTCGATCGTCGTGGGGCTCGTCGACAACTGGACGCGTCCGATCCTCGTCGACCGCGAGGCCCACCTCAATCCGGCCGTCATCATCATTGGCGTCATCGGTGGCCTGTACGCCATCGGCGCGACCGGGCTGTTCGTCGGGCCCATCATCATCGGCGTCCTCGTCGCGGCTATGCAGGTCTTCGACGAGGAGTGGGATCGGCTCGGGCGCATCTGAGTCCCGTCGAGAACCATTTAACTCGCTGCGTGCGAACGCTCCTCACATATGCCCGAGGGCGACATCGTCCACCGACCGGATCCCGAGGCCGTCGAGGAGATGAACGTGACGGCGTTCATGCGCGAGCACGACATCCCGGATTATGACGCCCTGATCGAGCGGACCACGTCCGATATCGATTGGTTCTGGGATGAGGTGGTCGACGCACTCGACATCGAGTTCTACGAGCCGTACGAGGCGGTCCGCGACGACTCCGACGGACCGCAGTTCACCCAGTGGTATCCCGGCGGTGAACTCAACGTCGCCCACAACGTCCTCGACCGGCACGCGGGCGAGGTCGACCGGCCCGCGTACATCTGGGAGGGCGAGGACGGGGAGATCCGGCGGACGGGCTATGACGAACTCCTCGAGCGGTCCAACCAGGTCGCGAACGCGCTCGCCGCGCTCGACGTCGAGGCGGGCGATCGTGTCGGGGTGTACATGCCGATGGTCCCGGCCATCGTGCCGATCCTCTACGGCGCCCTCAAGCGGGGCGCGGTCGTCGTGCCGATCTTCTCCGGCTTCGGCGTCGACGCCGTGGCCACCCGACTCGAGGAGCCCGAGTGTCGCGTGCTGTTCACGGCCGACGGGATGTATCGTCGCGGGCGGGAGATCCCGTTGAAGGAAACGGCCGACGAGGCGATCGCCCGGACGGACTGTGTCGAGGACGTTATCGTGTACCAACGGACCGGTGGGGACGTCGCGTGGCACGACGCGCGCGACCGCCGCTGGAACGAGACCGTCCTCGAGGCCGACGTCGAGGCGGAAACCCGATCGATGGCCGCCGAGGACCCGGCGATGATCCTCTACTCCTCGGGAACGACCGGGCGGCCGAAAGGCATCGTCCAAACGCATGGGGGCGTCCAGGTCCAGACGGCCAAGGAGGTCTACTACGGGTTCGACCTCCAGCCGGACGAGGACGTGTTCTGGTGGGTCTCCGATATCGGCTGGATGATGGGACCGTGGATGCTAATCGGGACCCACACGTTCGGGGGCACGGTCCTCCTCTACGAGGGCGCGCCCGACCACCCCGAGCCCGATCGGTTCTGGGAGATGATCGACCGCCACGACGTCACGACCTTCGGGGTCAGCCCGACCGCGATCCGGGCGCTCCGGGAACATGGCGAAGAGTACGTCGAGCGTCACGACCTCTCGTCGCTACGGCTCCTCGGCTCGACCGGCGAGCCGTGGGACCCCGAATCCTGGGAGTGGTATTACGCCGTCGTCGGCGGCGGCCGGTGTCCCATCATTAATATCTCCGGGGGCACCGAGATCTGTGGCTGTTTCCTGATGCCGATGCCCAACCAGCCGCTCAAACCGTGTACCCTCGGGGGACCGGGGCTGGGCATGGACATCGACATCGTGAACTCGGCAGGGGAATCCATCGCGGATACCGGCGAACGGGGCTTCCTCGTCGCCCGGGATTCCTGTCCCTCGATGACGAAATCGCTCTGGGAGGGCGACGAGCGCTACCTCGAGGAGTACTGGTCGACGTGGGATGACCTCTGGGACCACGGGGATTGGGCGCAGCGGGACGAGGAGGGGTTCTGGTACCTCCACGGCCGCGCCGACGACGCGCTGAACGTCGCGGGACGCAAGGTCGGCCCCGCCGAGGTCGAGGGCGCGCTGATCGACCACGCCGCCGTGGCGCAGGCGGCTGCGATCGGCGTGCCCGACGAGACGACCGGCACCGCCGTCGTCACCTACGTGATCCTCGAGCCCGGCGCCGAGCCCGACGACGAGCTCCGGGAGGAGCTGCGGGCCCACGTCGGCGAGGTCATGGGGAAACCCTTCCGCCCCCGGGAGATCGAGTTCGTCGACGAACTCCCGCTGACCCAGAGCGGGAAGATCCTCCGACGGGTGATCCAGGCCGCCCATCTCGGCGAGGAAACGGGGGACATGAGCACGATCGAGAACCCCGAAGCCGTCGAGGCGATCCGGGAAGCCGATTGATTACGTCCGCCACCGCCCCCAGCGCACGAGCAACGCCGGGAGCACGACGAGACTGGCCAGGGTCGCATACAGGATCATCGCGCCCGCGATCATCCCGAACTGCCGGAGGACGGGCACGCTGGCGACCCCCAGGGCCGCGACCCCGACCACGGTGGTCGCCGCGCTACCGAGCAGGGCCGACCCCGTGCCCTCCAGCGTCGGACCGATCGCGTCGGCGGGGCGGGCACCCCGCTCCCGCTCGATGATGAACCGGGCCGCGACATGGACGCTATACGCGATCCCCAGCCCGACCGCGAGACTGGCAATCGTCGCCGTGAGCGCGTTCAGCGGGATATCGAGCAGGGCCATCGTGCCCAGGGTCCAGCACGTCGCGAGGACGACGGGCACCAAGGTCACCGCCCCGAGGCTCCAGCGCCCGGTGCGATAGCGTGCGGCGACGGCGAGGACCCCGAGGATGGCCAGGAGGGTCACCACGAAACTCGTCCCGAGTGCCCGGAGGGTCCCGCGCTCGAACCGGTGATCGACCACCAGTCGGCCCGTCGGCACGACGTCGATGGCCGGGCCGCTTTGCTCGAGGCTTCGGGCGAGCGCGTTGGCGTCCTCGGTGACCTCCCCCGCGTCGGCGGTGGGGGACACGTCGATCAGGATCCGGATGGCGGGGACGCGTCCGGTCTCGTCCCGGTGGATCACCTCCCGGGCGGTGCTCGGGTTCCATTCGAGGAGTTCGTGGTAGAGGCTGCCCACGTTCCGGTCGGGGATCCCATCGTCGTCCTGGTCGGCGACGCCGAACTGGGCCCCGTAGGCCGGTTCCTCCGCGGCGAGGGTGCGCATGCGGACCAGCGGGTCGTCGACGCCCCGCCGTTCCCGCCCGCCGACCTCCAGCGTTCCCAATGTCTCAGCTCGCTCATGAATCGACGCGATCCCCGCGAGGGTCCGGGGGTCCGACACGTCACCACGCACGAGCAGTTGGACGCGGTCCGCGCCGCCTCCGTACGTCTCCTGGATGTGGGCGAACGCCTCCCGGGTCTCGGGGGCCGAGGTCCCGAACGGCCCCGGGAGCGCTTCCGTCCACTCCAGTGGGTCGGCGAAGTAGTCATCCTCCCGAAGTTCCGTGTCGACCCCGACCCCGGCTCCGAGCGCCGCCCCGGTGACCACGAGCACGAGCACCGCGAGGACGGCGGTTCTGCGCTGGGCGAGCGACACGCACCCGCGGAGCCCTCGTCCCACGACGGACCACTGCGGGGTCCGAGGCGTTTCGTTCCCGGCACGGCCCGGCAGGGCGAGTTTCGTCGCCGGAACGACCACGCCGAAGACCACGAACGCCGCGAGGATCCCGGCTGCGCTCACGAGTCCGAACTCCCGTACGGGGCCGACCGGACTCACCAGGTTCGCGAGGAACCCGATCGCGGTCGTGGCGGTCACGAGCGCTAGCGCCGGAGCGATGCCCGCGAGGGCGACCGCCATCGCGCTCCCGCCAGTCGTGGCGTCACGGCGGCGTTCCCGGTATCGCCCCAGCACGTGGACGCCGTAATCGATCGATAGCCCCGCCAGGAGGAGGGGGGCGGTCACGACGGCTTGATTCAACTCGATCCCCGCCCACCCCATAGCGCCGAGCGTCCAGCCCAACACGAGGACGAGTCCGAGGGAGGTGAGCACCACGTCGGTCACGTCCCGGTACACCCACCAGAGCACCGCGAGAATCAGCACGACTGCAAGCCCCCCGGCCAAGCGCATGCTCTCTGCGAGCGCCCGGTCTAGCTCCTCGACGAAGAGGCCGTATCCGAAGACGTGGTACGTCGCCGGCCCCCGCTCGTCCGCGATCGACGCCACCGCCCGTTGTCCCTCGTGGTGGCGAGCCGTGAGCGCGTCGATGGCCGTTTGCTCGCCTCGTGGTTGCACCGACTGACGGATCACGATGAGGTGGCCGGAGGCGTTCTCCCCGCGGACGCCCGTCGGGAGGAGTGATTCCGCGGTCTCGCGGACCGGGCTCGCGTTCCCGAAGATCCGCTGGCGGGCCGTGGCAACCGTGGAGTCGTTGGCGGCCTCCAGGGCCTCGAGTTGTGCGGACAGGGGCGGCGGCGCCGCATTCGCCAGCGCGCGACGGTCGGCCTGGAGGGTACGGGCGTCCTCGCCGAGCCCGTCGATGCGATCGCGGAGCACGCCGACCGTCCCGTCGGTCATGCCTGCCGAGAGATCCCGTTCGAGGCGTTCGACGGCCCGTTGGTAGGCGGCTTCCGACTCGAAGTCAATCCGATCGAGCCGGAACAGGGCGGATTCGGTCGATCGAACGGTCCGCACCGCCCGCTCGAACCGTTCGCGTTCGCCCGCGTCGAGATGCTCCGTGGCTGCGTCGACAGTCCGTTCGATCGACGCCCGCAGCTCTTCCGCCCGGGTAGTATGGATTGATTCGTTGATTTCCCCCTGCTCGAACGACGCATTCAACTCATCGAGCGCTCGCTGGGTGGTTCGGACGTCCTCGAGAGCCTCACGCAGGGACGTGCGGAGCATTTGAAGGTCCTCCTGCCTCCGCTGAATGTCCTCGGCACGAACCTCGAGCGCCGCGAGTTCCTCCCGACGGAGGATCGCCTGCGCCACGAGGTTCCCGGGGCCGACCGTCGGGGCGTCGTCCACGAGGGTCGGCCCAACCCGATCGTCCGTCCGGATCGCGTGCTGGAGCCGTAACGAGTCGAGGAGGGCGTGCCGGGACAGGGCCTCGCCCCGGGGACGCTCGACCGCGACCAAGATCTCTGTTTCGTTCGTCGGCCCCTCCGAGGAAAAATTCGCGTTGGCGTACTCGAGCGCGGCCCGCTCCTGTGATGCATCCTCGAATTGGCGCAACGAAGTATCGGTTTCGACAAACACCAGTCCACTGCCGAGAAGTACCGTGAGGATTGTCGCGAGGACGAGGATCTCCGTCGGGTGTGCCGCGATCCACGCGGCGGGGCGGGATGGGGGCGTCACGGCGGGTCCGCCCCTCGGCCGTTCGCGTTCGCGATGCCGGCCGACGGCCGGCTCGGACGCGGCCGCAAGGCGTTACCGGCGCCGTCGCAGGAGGCCAAGCGACGCCACGAGCGCCATCGTTGCCGCCACGAGGCCGAAGCCTGGCAGGCTGTCGTCGCCGCCATCGTCGGAGTCACCGGTGTCGTCGCTCCCGCCGTCCGTGGTCCCGTCGTCGCTCCCATCGTCCGTCGCGCTGTCGTCGCCATCGTCGCTCGATCCCCCGCTTGGCACGCTCGCCTCACCGACGTCGACGCCCAGGAACTCCCCGGCGGGGGCGAGGTCCAACCGCGGTAGCTCGTCGAAGGAATCGACGAAGGTGATGGTCGTGTCCTCCCCGACCGCCGGGTGGGCCCGGACGGTCTCCTCGTCCACGCCGGATTCGAAGGCGCCCGGTGCATACACGTAGCCCTCACCGCTCGAGACATCACCGTAGAAGTGGGTCGGGGAGAGCCCGTGGTACTCCTCCTCGATGACGTCCTGGAAGGCCGCGAGGTCGGCGAAGCTCGCGCCGGCTGTCAGCGTCATCGTGCCGTCCGTCGTGTCGAGGGTGACCCCGGTAATCTCCAGTTCCGCCGATTGGAAGGCCTCGAACATCGCGCGCTCCTGCTCGGTCACGGTCGGGTCCTGTTCGAGCTCGTCACCGATCGAACTGATCGCCTCGTCGAGCATCTGTTCGGAGGTGACTTGGAGGGCCATCTCGAGGGAAATCTCATCGTCGACAAGTTCCGCGAACGCGTCGGCTTCGAACTCGGGGACGTTCATGCCCTCGGCCTCGAGCTCCTCGACGTATGCGTCCCAGTTTGTCGCCTCGCTCTGGAGATCGGCCTCGAGCGAAATCACGCTCCCACTCCGCTCGAGGTCGATCGCCCACTCGCTCGTCTGGACGAGATCAGCGGCCTGTTGGGCCTCCAGGTACGTCTGGAAATCCTCGGCATAGCTCGCGTCCCCCTGCGCGCCGGCGCTGATCAGGGTCGACGTCTCCTCGGCGAGGGGTTGAAGGTTCGAAACGTCGATCGCCCAGTCGGCGTTCGCCGACGACGGCTCCGTGGCGTAGGACACCTCGACCGTGTTCAATTCCACGTTCATCACGGCGTCGGCGAAGGCCTGGGCTTCGGCCTCGGTCAGGTCGAGGGAGGGATCAGCGGCCAGTTCCGTCGCGACAATGTCGCCGATCCCGTCGATGCCCGTGTATTCGACGGTGTAACTGATGTCGAGGATCGATCGCTCCTGCTCGTCCGTGGTGAGCGCGTGTTCATGGATCGTGACGGTCGCCTGGCCACCGACGGCCTCAGCGATTCCCTCGAACTGGTTCTGCAAGGTCTGTCTCGCCGCGTCTTCGGTTTCCCACTGCTGGAGTTCCGGCTCGTTCAACGGGCGGGTTCGGTCAACCTCGAGGGTGTAGTCCCCGGCCGTGCCTTGGACGGAGACGGCGAGTGCTTCGCTCGGAGCCGGGTTCTCGAAGGCGAACTCGACGCCGGCCTCACCGGAGGTGGCGAGGTGATCCGAACCCGCTTCGAACTGGCCCTGGGTCGAGGCGGTGTCGATCATCTCGGCGCTTGGCTCCTCGCTGGCGTCCGCGGCGAGCTCGAGGGAGGCCTCGGTCGAACTCTCCTCGGCGGTTTGGACGGCCGAGATGTCGAGTTGGAAGGCCTGGAGGGCCTCAGGCCGATCGACGGCTGCCTGGCCTTCCATGTCGAAGCTCCCCTGTTCGAGCCACAGCTCGAAGGCGCCGGAGACATCCTCCTCGACCTCGTCGGTGACCATCGCGTACACGACGCCCTCGACGACGTCAACGCCGAACTCCCCCGTGGCGGTTTCCGACGTGTCATCTTCGAACAGTAGCGCGGCGTTCCCTTCGTTGTCATTAAAGATCTCGTCGGCCTGCTCGCCGTTCATCTCCTCGTGGGACTCAAGGGCCCCGTCGTCCCCGATGGCGAGCGCGCCCCCGGCGCCCGCCGAGACGACCATGAGGGCGACCATGGCCAAGACGATCATTCTGCGGTACGGTGATGGCTCCATATACGTGACCTGCAGCATGGGGTAACGAAAAACATTCGGTACCCTCAAGGCGACGTTTGAGCCACTACGTCTCCCGATTTCGGAGGTACGCGATCGCGCCCGCCAGCACCGCGACGCCGACGAGCAGGCCAAACCCTACCGCCGACCCGGGCCAGGCCCGCTCGGGAGTTTCCTCCAGGCCCAGGAACGCCCGTGCGACGTTCCGATCGTCCCCAGCGATCCCCCGGTCCCAGTCGTCGGACATGATCACGTCGGTGGTGGGCCCGACGAGCGGATGGGCGCTGATCGACGACCGAGCGGGATCGGACGGGAAGGCCTCCGGCACGACGAGCGAGACCCGCGACGCCTCGTCGGTCGAGGCTCCCCGTACCGCCGCGACGCCAACGTCCTCCGGCAGCACCAGAAGCTCCCGGGGGCTGGTCCCGCTGGCCCCCCATTCGACCGTGGCGTGTCCCTCTGTCACCTCCGTCACGACGCGGAGCCGGTCGACCCCAGCGAATGGCCGCCCCCCGAGTCCCACGACCGACTCGTTCGTCGTTTCCTGGACGAGGGCGTCGGTCCCCGCGAGGACCAGTCGCGGGACCGACGGGGTCGACGCCTGGAGATCGTAGGCCACCTCCAGGGGTTCTCCTGGTTCGAGCGTCGCCTCGTAGTCGAGACGCGTCTCCCCACGGACCGGTTGGAGCCCCCGGTCCTCCAACGCACGGACGTACCGAGCCCACCCGTCCACTTGCGTTTCGACGTCGGCCTCCACATGCATTCGTTCGGTTTCATCCTGGTGGGCGAGGATCACGTTCCACGCAAAGGACTCCGAGAACCCCGCCTCGTCGCGGGCCTCGACCATGTCGCGGACCTCCCGATAGGTCCGATCGATCATGTCGAGCTCCGCGGCCGCGTGGAGGAGGGTGTCGGTCGCCGCGAGCTCGAACTCCCAGGATAGCGCGGTGCTCGACCCGTTCTGGTCGTAACTGATCGCGAGTCGTTCGACGGTCGCCTCAGTGAATCGTTCGGCCAGCAGTCGGCGGGCGTCCTGGTCCATCCCTCCGTCAGCAACCGGCGCGAGGCCGTCCGCAAGCGCCATGGCGAGGCCATCCTCGATGCCGGCGAACTCGACGTGATACGCCAGTGAGACGCGCCGGGCCCCTGGGGTATCATCGTAGCGATACGCCTCGAGGGTCACGGACGCCTCCCCGCCCAGCCCCACGGCCATCTCTGTATATCGGGCTCGGAGGCTCTCGAGGGCCCGCTCACGCTCGTTCCAGCGTTCCCGTTCCCACCCACCGACACCCCGCTCCTCGGTGACCGCCATGCGGTAGCCCCGGTCGGTTTCGGTCAGGGCCACCTCGCGGCGCTCGTCGAGGGCGAACGCAGTGTCGTTCCCCCCGCTCAACTCAACCTCGAGGTCCCCCTCGCCACGGGTGGTGGTCGCCCCGGTTTCGACCGTCCCTTGCCCCACGAGCGAGCGGATCGGCGCGTCAGTCCGGTCCACACGTCCGTCGATCTCCAGGCTCGACGACGCTCGCTCGGCGTCGGCATGGAGATCGAGTTCCACGTCCAGGGCGTGGAGCGGGGCCGGATCGTCCACGAGGATGTCGGCCACGCCGGAGACGTTGCCGGCGCGGTAATCGAGCTCCGCGGTCCCTGTCGCGTTGCGCCGCTCCTCGAAATCCGCGGCGATCAGCGCATACCCGAGCCCGGACTCGCCATCGACGAACCCGGTGCCGTTCCGGGGCGCCCGGGACGGCCGGTCGAAGCGAAACAGCGCGTCGCCGCTTGAGGCCACCATGACCGCATCCGCGACCTCGCCGTCGGCGAACATCCCATCGAACGCCCCCGGGACATCGCGATCCCCGTGTGCCGGCGGGAAGGCAGCACCCAGGGTGGAAAGGGTCACGAGGACGACGAGGGCGACCGCGATCCCACCGCGCGGGGTCATCCCCTCGCGGTCCCCACCGGAGTCACAAAAGCGCTGTTCTCCCGGCCAGCCGCGTCACGCAAACAGGTCACGGGCGGCGCCAAGCGCCTCGAGCAGGACGTCGATCTCCTCGCGCGTGTTGTACACGTGGAACGAGGCCCGCGAGGTCGCGGCGACGCCAAGCAGCTCGTGCAGGGGTTGGGTGCAGTGATGGCCCGCGCGGATGGCGACGCCGTACTCGTTGGTGATCTCGGCGATGTCATGGGCGTGGATGTCCGGTAGCGTGAAGGCCACCAGCCCGGCCCGTTCGCTCGCCGCCATAGGTCCGTAGATCTCGATCCCGTCGATTTCGGAGAGGCGATCGAGGGCGTACTCGGCCAGCTGACGTTCGTGGGAAGCCACCCGATCCATGCCGATCGCATCGAGGTAGTCGGCGGCGGCCGCGAGGCCGATCCCCTCCGCGATGGGCGGCGTGCCCGCCTCGAACTTCCAGGGGAGCTCGTTCCAGGTGGCCTCCTCGAAGGAGACCGACCGGATCATCTCACCGCCGTAGAGGAACGGGGACATCTCCTCGAGGAGCGGCCGTTTCCCGTAGAGGGCCCCGATCCCGGTCGGACCGAGCATCTTGTGACCGGAGAAGGCATAGAAGTCGGCGTCGATCGCTTCCACGTCGACTGGCATGGTCGGCACGGCCTGGGCGCCATCGACGACGAAGCGGGCGTCGTGGTCGTGGGCCATTTCCCCGATCTCCGCGACGGGATTGATCGTGCCGAGGGTGTTCGACACGTGGAGGAGGCTGACGACCGCGGTGTCCTCGCCGATCGTGGCCGCCGCATCCGCCATATCGAGGGTGCCATCCGCGGCGAGGTCGATCCGCTCGAGCGACGCCCCCGTGCGCTTGGCCACCTGTTGCCAGGTCACCAGGTTCGAATGATGTTCCGCGGCCGTGATCACGATTTCGTCGCCCGGCCCGAGCGCCTCGAGCCCCCACGCCTGGGCCACGAGGTTCAGGCTTTCCGTCGTGTTCTTGGTGAACACGATCTCCTCGCGACCGCCGCCGGCCCCGACGAACTCGGCGATCCGATCGTGGGCGTCCTCGTAGTCGACGGACGCTTCCTGGCTGAGCGTGTGGAGCCCACGATGGACGTTCGCGTTCCGTGCCCGATAGTAATCGTTCATCGCCTCCAGGACGGGTTCGGGCGTCAGGGTGGTCGCCGCGTTATCCAGATACACAAGGGGCGTGTCCTCGGCGACCTCCCGCTCAAGGACGGAGAAATCTCCCCGGATTTCGGCGACGTCGAGCTCGGCCGACGAACGAAGGCCCATTACGACAGTCTACACGCTGGAGCACAAGAACCCCTTCGAAACACTCGGCCGCTTCACTCGGGCCGGTAATCCTCGTAGAAGCGATCCATCCGCGCGGCCATGACGAAGTCGGCCTGGTGGAGCCCGTCGATCTTGTGGGTCCACATCTCGATCCGGACCTCCCCCCAGCTCAGATGGATATCCGGATGGTGCCATTCCTCCTCGGCGAGTTCCCCGACCTCCTTCGTGAACTCCAGCGCATCGCGGAAGTCCTCGAACTCGTAGGTCCCCTCGAGGTGATGCTCGTCGACGATCGACCAGACGTCGGTGTCGATTTGCTCGTAGAGTTCGCGCAACGCCCCGCCCTCGAGCGGCTCGTCCTCGCTGGTGCAGGCCTCACATTCCTGGTCGGCAAGTTCGGCTTCGGCCATGGCCGGGAGTACGCGCCTGAATCGTTTGGGTCTTACCCCGTCGCGGGGCTCATTCGGCCGTCGGGCCACCCAGCCGCAGCATCTGGGCGTGTCGGGTCTCGCCGACCTCGAGGACGTGTGCCTCCTCCACGAAACCATGCTCGATGGCCAGCGCGACGGCCTCGACGCCGACGATGTTGGCAACCTCCGCCCGCGCCAGGCTGTCGACGACCTCGGGGGGTTCGACCGCCTCACCCCCGTAGAATTCCTCCGTCACCGTCAGCGAGACGTCGCCGTTCTCGAAGGTCTCGCCGATCAGTCCCCGGTCGCATACCGAGACCAACAACCCCTCCGGGGTCTCTCGTTCCCGAACGATCACTCAAACACCGCCTCCTCTGCCGTCGATTGGCGCTCCTCGAGTTCGTCCTTCACCTCGGCGGCCTCGTCGTACTCGCCGAGTTCCTCGAGCGCATGAGCCTTTTCCTCGAGGAGCTCCTCGCTACGCAGGCCGAGCTTTTCGGCGTTTTCCAGACAGAACAGCGCCTCCTCGGCCAGCCCGCGCTCGTTCAGGAAGAACCCCCGGTTGTACCAGGCCTGCGGGAGGCGTTCGTCGAGTTCGACCGCCCGCTCGGCGTGCTCCAGCGCGCGATCGTGCTGGCCGGCCTCCCAGAGTGCGTACGCGAGGTTGGTTTCCGCGATCGCGGCGTGCTCGCCGCGGTCATCGCGGTGCAGGGCCGACCGGTACGCGCCGATGGCCTCGTCCCATTCTTCCAACTCGGCGTGGGCCGCGCCTTTGTTCACCAGGGCCTCCCGGGCCAGCGGGCTTTCGTCCTCGGCGAAATGGATCGCCCGTTCGAAGGTCTCGATCGCTTCTTCGTAGCGGTTAATCTCGCAATACTCGAGGCCGACGTCGACGAGCATGTCCACGTCGACGTCATCGCTCGGGATCTGGCGTTCGTCCAGGAGATCGGGGATGACGTGATCGTCAACCGGATCGATCTCCTCCGGGTTGACCGAGAGCTCCGGGGGATCGATGTCGAACCCTTCGTAGGGATCCTCGAACCCCTCGCCCTCGGAGAATGCGTGGTCGTCCGGCGATTCGGGCATGGACACGAATATCCAGGGCAGTGCATTAAGGGCTCCGGGACCGGAGCGGTGACCGATGGCGACGAAGCAAATCCTCGGGAACAACGGCACATTCCAC
>CAZAYR010000001.1:0-38434 GCA_964489365.1 uncultured Salinarchaeum sp. | reverse complement strand
TGACCGATGGCGAAGCGTCTGTTCGTCAGCGTCGACCTCCCCGATCGCCTCCAGGAGGCGATCGCCGAGGCCCGCGAGCCGCTCGAGGATCTCCCCGGCCTCCGGCTTACGGATCCCCAACAAACCCACGTGACGCTCACCTTTCTCGGCGACGCTGAAGCCGACCGGCTCCCGGAGGTCCGCGAAGCGATCGACCGGGGCGTCGAAGCGGCGGATGTGGCTTCGTTTCGGGCCCGGTTCGGTGGGTTCGGCGTGTTCCCCGAGTTCGATTACATTTCCGTGGTCTGGATCGGCGTGCGGGAGGGAGCGACGGAGATGGAACGACTCCACCATGCGCTCGTGGATGCGCTCGCCCCGCTGGGGTTCGAGGAGGACGACCACGCATTCACGCCCCACGTGACGATCGCTCGCATGGATCACGCGGGCGCGAAGGACACGGTCCAGCGGGTCGTCCGGACGCGGGATCCCGACATCGGCGGCATGGACGTCGGGGCCATCTCCCTCAAGGAGAGTAGGTTCACCGGGGACGGGCCAGTCTACGAGTCGCTCGAGACGATTCAGCTCGAGCCACCCTCGAGGTAGCTCCGGCGTTTTCGCCGGGCCAGCACGAGTGCGACGAGGATCGCAATCAACGCGAGCAACACCCCGAAGCCAGGCTGGGCGTCGGCTTCGGCAGTCGTCGAGGCCGCGACGGGCGTCGAGAGGAGCCATATCCCGGCGCCCAGCGCGGCGATCCATCCGACGTGGTCGATCCGCATTGTCGTCGGACGGGGCTCCTTTCGGCGCTGGAATAAGTTTTCCTGACGAGTCCTCGGCGGCTGGCGGGGACAAACCGGAATCATCACGGTTTAGAGGCCGCTGAGGGAACCGTTCGCCAATGCGTCATCGCGAGGGGATCCGCCGTGCGTGCCGTTGATCGGCTGGCGGAGCTCATCACGACGTACAGCATCCCCGTCATCGCGGTGATGTTGGTTCTGAGCGCCCTGTTGGGGGCGGGCGCGGCCTCCCTCGAACAATCCCCGGGGCTCGACCAGTTCGAATTCGAGACCGAGGAGGGGGATGCCCTCGAGTATATCAACGAGCACTTCGACGTCGGCCGGAACGAAACCGGCGTCCAGGTCGTGCTTCGCGACCAAGAGAACGCGCTATCGCGAAGCTCCTTTATCGAGACCCTGGAGCTCCAGCGGTCGATTCGAGCGGACTCCGACATCAACGGCACCCTCGCGGAGGATTCGTTCCAGGATCTCGCGTCGATCGTGGCGACCCAGGGGATCCGTGCCGAGGAACTCCAGGCGTTACGCGCCGAGCAGGCCGCCATCGAGAACGATTCCGCCGAGCTGAACGAAACTGCCGCGGCGTTGGAACGCGATGCCGCCGCGCTCGAGGCGGATCGGGCGGCACTGGAGGAGCGCCGAGCTGCACTCGAAAACCGGACGGACATCCTCCGGGACGCGCTGGGAACGACTGTCGAGATCCAGACCATTCACGAACGGGGCGAGCTCTCGGAAGCGGAGGCCGACGCGCAGATCGCCCAAACGTGGTCGAGGGCGGAGGCGGAAGCCGAACTGGACGCCTCACAGAACGCGACCTTCGAAGCCGTCGGTGAGGAGGTCCGCGATGTCGCCCGACTGGAGTTCGAACGGGGTGCGCTGATCGAAACCGTCCCCGCGGAGATCACGGACGATCCAGGAGCGCAAGCGACGCTCCGGGAGGCGCTGAACCAGACTGTCGAGCTCCAGCTCGCTTACCTCCAAGCCGACACGTCCGCGGAACGAGAGGATGTCAACGCGTCGATCAACGCGACGTGGACGAGCGCGATCGAGGAGGCTGACCTCGACGAAACTCAGGCACAAGTATTCCAGGATGCCGGGACCGACGTTCGAGACCTGACGACGACCATCCAGGATCGGGGACCGATGGCGGCCCTCTTCGAGCAGGGGACCGCCGGCGTGTTCGCGGACGAGCTCGCCGACCTCGAGGCGACGGGCGAGGAACTCGCCGCACGCGGTGAAGCGCTGGAGGAACGCCGGAACGACCTCGAGGAACGAAGCGCCGCCCTCGAGGAACGGAGCGAGGCGTTGCAAGCCGACTTCGAGTCGCTTGCGGAGCTGGACCCGGACCTGGATGCCCAGATCGCGCAACTCGAGGCGATGAGCGACGAGGAGGTCACCGGGATCGTCGCTGACCTGTTGGACGAGGACGGCCCGACCGATCTGTTGACCTTCGTCCCCCGGGATTTCGAGACCGGCGAGACCGAGACCGATGCCCGAACCCTGTTTATCACCCAAACCACCGGCGAGGAGCAACTCGTCGAGGGTGAAGCGCCCGACCGGATCGTCGAGAGCCAGCTCGCGATCGCCGATCAGGTCGACGAACGATTCGGCCAGCAGGGCATCGCGTTCGGGGTCGGGATCATCACCGACGAGATCAATCGGTCGATGAGCGATAGCCTGGGGGTGGTGATGCCCTTCGCGCTCCTGTTTGTCGTGGTCGTGTTGGTGATCGCCTACCGGGATATTCTCGATATCCTGCTCGGACTCTTCGGCATCGGGCTCGTGTTGGTCTGGACTTTCGGGTTCGTCGGCTGGACCGGCATCACGTTCAACCAGATCATGATCGCGGTGCCCGTGTTGCTTGTCGGGCTGAGCATCGATTACGCGATCCACGTGTTCATGCGCCACCGCGAGCGGCGGTCGGAGGCCGATCGTGGCAGCCGTTCGGCGATGTCCGTCGTCCTCCTCGGGCTCGGGGCCGCGCTGGTCTGGGTTACCATCACGGCGGTCATCGGCTTCCTGTCGAACCTGGTGAGCCCGGTGGCGCCGATCCGAGACTTCGGGATCGTGAGTGCGTTCGGCATCGTCGCCACCCTGCTCATCTTCGGCGTGCTCGTGCCCGCGGCCAAGGTCGAACTCGATAGCCGACTCGAGGCCCGGGGATGGGACCGTCGCAAGCGTGCGTTCGGGACGGGCGGTGGTCCACTCTCGCGGGTGTTAAACGTGGGGAACGTCCTCTCGGACCGGCTGCCGTGGGCCGTCATCATCGTGGCTCTCCTCCTCACGGCCGGCGGGGTCTACGGTGGGATGCAGGTCGACACCCAGTTCAACCAGGAGGATTTCATCGCGGACGATCCGCCCGCCTGGATGGACAACCTTCCCGGTGCACTCGCGCCCGGGGAGTACACGGTCAAGGCCAACCTGGATTACGTGAACGACCGGTTCTTCCGACAGGATTCGACCACCCAGATCCTGATACGCGGGGACATCACGGCCGATGACGCACTCGAGCGCATCGATGCCGGGCAACGGGTGGCTGCCGAGGAGGCGGCCGTCGTGGTTCTCCCGGACGGGTCGAGCAACGTCGGGAGTCCGCTCTCGAGTATGCAAAGCCTCGCCGGCGAGGACGCGGCGTTCAATGAGACGTTCCACGCGCACGATACCGACGGCGACGACATCCCGGATCAGAACCTGACGGGACTCTACGACGCATACTTCGACGCGGCCGGTGAGGAGGCGGCGAGTTTCCTCGCCGGGACCGGGGACGGCGAGTACGATGCCGCACGGATGACCGTCTCGATCGACGGGGCGGCGAATGCGGAGGAGGCGACCGATGCCACCCGGGCGATCGCCGACGAGATTCAGGATAGCGACGTCTCGGCGATCGCGACCGGCCAGCTCGTCGTCTTCAACATTATCGAAGGCAGCCTGTTCGATTCCGTGATCGAGAGCCTCCTGGTCACGATGGTTGTCGTGTTCGCCTTCCTCATGGTGGCCTATCGGCTGGTCCACGATAGCGCCATCCTGGGTGCAGTGACGCTCACCCCCATCATGCTCAGTGTGGCATGGATCCTGGGCTCGATGTGGCTCATGGAGATCCCATTTAACGTGATCACCGGAACGATCACCAGCCTCACGATCGGCCTCGGGGTCGCCTACAATATCCACATCAGCGAACGGTACCGGCTTGAGCTCGACAATGGCGATGCGCCGGTCGAGGCAATGGGTCGGGCGGTCCGCGGTACCGGCGGCGCGTTACTCGGGAGTGCCGCGACCACGATCGGCGGGTTCGGGGTCCTCATCTTCGCCATCCTGCCGCCGCTCCAGCAGTTCGGGTTGATCACGGCACTGACGATCCTGTATGCCTTCCTCGGTAGCGTCCTGGTGCTCCCGAGTTTCCTGCGAATCTGGACGGCGTGGGTGCGTCGCGCCTAAGGGGGAAGCGACCGGGCGTAGGCGCCCCCGGGGGACGGTTCGTCGTCGTCATCACCGCCACCGGCGCTCCCCTCCGCCTCGCCCACGAGGATTTCGCCGGTCATGCCTTGGTCGGCATGGGGGCCACACTCGTACCCGTACCGGCCCTCGACTTCGAAGGTGTGCCGATGCGTATACCCGCTGTCCTGCACGGATCCCACACCCTCCCACGTGCCGTCCTCCGGCTGCTCCTGGACCAGGAGGCTATGACCCCCGACCTCCCAGCTGAAGGCCACGGTGGCCCCGACGTCGACGTCCAGGCTGTCCGGATCGAACACGGGCTCGCCATCCGCGCCGACGGTCACGGTCGCCTCTGGGGCATCGCCGTCCCCGGCGTCCTCATCCGAGTCGTCGCTGTCACCCATACATCCCGCGAGGCCGACAAGCACGCCCGTAAGGACCGCGCGACGACCGTACGAACGGTCACGGACGATCGTGGACCCGGCACTGTCCATCGCTGTCACTCCCGGACCGGTTCGCCGGCTGGAGTGATGACCCACCAGACGTCGTTGACGCCCTGCCCGTCCACATCCCCCGGTTCCTCATCGTTGATCCAGTAATACAGCGGCCAGCCATTCGCGGCGACCTGGACCGATCCGTCCTGACGTTCGAAGGTGGAGAGGTCCGCGGTGACGGCCTCTCCGGCGACGGGGTCCTCCGCGGTCAGCGGGGGCCAGTTTTCCGCACAGCCATTTTGACACGCGCTTTCACCGGCGCCCTGTTCGTCGGCGTCGAACATGTAGAGCGTCATCCCGTCGGATCCGACGAGGATGTCACCGTGCTCGTCGTCTTCGCGGACCTGCACGGTCGGTTCACGGCCACGGATCGGTTCACCGGACGGATCGAGCAGCCACCACACGTCGTTCGCGCCCTGCCCGGTCACGTCCCCGGGCCCTTCGTCGTTCACGAAGTAGTAGAGCGGCCACCCATTGGCCGTAACCTGCATCGAGCCGTCCTCGCGCTCGATGGTACCCAGTTCCGCCTCGACGCCCTCGCCGGAAACGGGTTCTTCCTCGACGGTGAGCGGTGGCCAGTTTTCGGCACAGCCGTCGTAGCATGCACTCTCGCCGCTTCCCTGCTCGTCCGCGTCGAACATGTACAGGGAAAGCCCATCCGACCCGGTGAGAATCGCGCCGTGGTCAGGATGTTCGGCGACCTGCACCGTGGCGTCCCCGCCGCGAATCGGCTCGCCTGCCGGGGTGAGGAGCCACCACACATCGTTCGCACCCTGTCCGGCCACGTCACCGGGGCCTTCGTCGTTCACGAAGTAGTAGAGGGGCCAGCCATTGGCCGTGACCTGCATCGAGCCGTCTTCGCGCTCGATGGTGCCGAGTTCCGCCTCGACGCCCTCGCCCGCCACAGGTGCATCCTCGACGGTGAGCGGCGGCCAGTTCTCGGCACAGCCGTCGTAGCAAGCGCTCTCCCCGCTTCCCTGCTCGTCCGCGTCGAACATGTACAGCGAGTGGCCGTCCGGTCCGGTGAGGATCGCCCCGTGGTCGGGGTGCTCGCTCACAGTGACCGTGGCGTCGGCCCCACCCTCCTCGAGGCCGAACTCCTGTCGGACACGTTCGTTGAGATCCGAGATGGCGGTGGCTGCGCCGTCCGGTAGGTCGTTCTGGGCTGGCGCCAACCCGGGTTCGTCGGCGGAGGGCTCGCCGGCGACCACGCTCCCCACCATCCCCATGGAGTGGTGGGGACGACAGAAGTAATCGTACACCCCCGGCTCCTCGAACGTCTGTTCGAGTTCGTCCCCGGATCCCATCTGCGTGTCGATCGCGACGTCCGCGGGAACACGCTCCGGCATCCCGTTGTCGGGATGGTAGGTCGTCACTGAATGATTCCCGCTCTCCTGCCGCCAGAGGACGGTGTCACCGGGGTCGATCGTGACGAGATCAGGATTGAAGCTGCTTCCCTGGAGGGTGATCGTGACGTCGGCTTCGCTTCCATCCATCCCGTCGTCGTCCCCGGTGCCGTCGTCGGTCGACCCATCGTCATCCATGGTGTCCTCGGACCCATCGCCATCATCGGCGTCCTCGGTCCCATCGGTATCGTCACCGTCGTCGTCCGAGTCCCCGAAACAGCCGCTCAGCGCGAAGCCGCCGGCCGCGGCGAGTAACAACTGTCGTCGCTTGGGTTCCATATCGGCCTGATGGACGGGAAACCCGCCCTTGACGATTTTCCGAACTCCATCCAAATTTCGACCGAAAACCGATCCCCTTCATCGCCAGGTGATCCGTGCGAGGACCAGCAGCGCGATCGTCTGTAGCCCACACAACCCGCTGACGGTCGCCTTGTACGCGAAGTCACCCTCGTGGAACCAGGCGATAAACTGGTCGTGGATCAGATAGGCGTAGATCCACAGCCCGTTCTGGACGAGGAGAAAAAGCGCGAAGACGAGCAGCCCGAGCGTATGCTGGGCGCGGTGGCGTCTGTACCCGCCCCCCCAGACGTACGCCAGCCCGAGCAAGAGCCCCACGTTGGCCACGGCCGCGATCCGGCCAACGTCCAGGAGCACGCTCATGTGGCTCCCCCTATCGGACGGTTCCGCTTAACGGCTGTCCAAATTCTTTCCGAATTCACGACTCGAGCACCTCCGAGAGGATCCGCTCGACGGTCTCCCATTCCGCTTTCGCCGCATCGGTAAACGAGTAGACGTCGCCGTACCCGTCACCGGTGGCCTTGAGCACGTTGTTCTCCTGGAGGACGTCGAGGTGATGGCGGATCGTCGTGTAGTCGTACTCCAACGATTCCGCGAGCTCGTTCGCATTGCGGGGCCGATCGCGAAGGGCCCGGGCGATTTCAGCCCGGGTGTCCCCACCCCTGGTACTCGCGAACACGTACCAGAGGACGTCCTCCATTGTCCTTCGCGTTTCGCCGACACCGATGTAAACGCACCGCCCTCACTCCACGGTGACGCTTTTCGCGAGGTTGCGCGGCTTGTCGATCGAACGCCCGAGCTCGTTGGCGACCCAGTACGCGGCGAGCTGGAGCTGGACGTTCGCCAGCAGCGGCGTGATGCGCTCGCCCGCCGACGGGATCTCGAGGATCTCGTCGGCGTAATGACGCAAGCGCTCTGGCATGTCCGTCACGGCGATCACGGGCGCATCCCGGGCCTCCACCTCCTTGACGTTGCCCAGCATCTTTTCGGGGACACACCCTTCGGTCACCGTGGCAAAGATGGGCGTGTCCTCGGTCACCAACGCCAACGGGCCGTGCTTGAGTTCCCCGCCCGCGAAGCCCTCGGCATGCTTGTAGGTGATCTCCTTCATTTTGAGAGCGCCCTCGAGCGTCACCGGGTAGTTCCAGTGCCGGCCGATAAAGAAAAAGGCCTCCGCATCCTGGTACCCGGTCGCCACCTCCCGGGCTGTGGAATTATCCAGGACCCGCTGGACGAGATCCGGCAAGCGGCGCAGGTTCCGCACGGTCTCTTCCGTGGCCGATCCGGTAAGTTCCCCCGCCAACAACGACAGCGCGACGACCTGACTCACGAAGGTCTTCGTGGCGGCGACGCCGATCTCCGGGCCGGCGCGGATGTACATCACGTGGTCGCTCTCGCGGACCGCGGAACTTTGCATCACGTTCGTGACGGCAAGCGTCGAGGCGCCATCCCGGTTGGCCGCCCGGAGGGCGCCGAGCGTGTCGGCAGTTTCCCCGCTCTGGGTTACCCCGATGACCGTTCGGTCCCGACCGATCGGGAGGACTTCGGGATCGTACTCGCTCGCGAGAAAACACTGGGCGTCGACGCCCTGCTCCTGGAGTAACCGGGCGCCGAAGAGCGCGGCGTGATAGGAGGTCCCGCAGGCGACGAAGTGGACGCCCCCGCCGCCGATCGTCACGTCGTGGAGCTCCGGCAACTCGATCCGTCCGGAAAACTCCTGGACGCGGTTGCGGAGACACTGTCGAATGGCGGCCGGCTGTTCGTGAATCTCCTTGAGCATGTAATGTTCGTACCCGCTCTTGCCCGCATCCTCCGGATCCCAGTCGATGCGGGCGATCTCCCGATCGTCGATCGGGTCGCCGTCGGTGTCCATGATGGTCGGCCCGCGCTCATCCACGGCGACGATCTCGCCGTCCTCGAGATACATGACCCGGTCGGTATAATCGATAAACGCCGGCACGTCACTTGCCAGATACGTGCCCGCATCGCCCAGGCCCACGAGGAGCGGTGACTCCTCGCGGGCTCCCCACATCCGGTCCGGATTCTCGCCGATGATGGCGACGATGGCGTAGCTGCCCTCCAGCTGTTCGACAGCCTCCCGGAACGCCTCTCCGGGGCACTCCCCGTGCATGCGGGCCTCTTCGATGAGGTGGGGGATGACCTCCGTATCCGTGTCGCTGTGAAACCGGTGACCAGCGGCCTGTAACTCCTCGCGCAACGCCCGGTAGTTCTCGATGATCCCGTTGTGCACCACGGCCACCTCGCCCGTACAGTCGCGGTGGGGATGGGCGTTCTCGTCGGAGGGCGGGCCGTGCGTACTCCACCGGGTGTGCCCGACGCCGAGGTGGCCTTCGGGCGGTTGACCGTCGATCGCCCGCTCTAACTCGACGAGTTCCCCCTCCCGCTTGCGCACGCTCACGTCGGTATCGGCAACGGCCACGCCGGCCGAGTCGTAGCCCCGGTATTCGAGCCGGTCTAACCCGTTCATCAGGACGTCGATGACGGGATCGCCACCGTCGCACCGTCGATATCCGATGATCCCACACATGCTCAGGACCCCATCGTCGTTGCCTCGGGCAGCGATCCACGGACGACCGTACCGGTCTGCAGTTCCGAATCCGCCCCCACGATCGTCCCCGGCAGGTAGGTGACGCCTCCGCGATCGATCACCCGGTCGGCCAACAGGGCCCCGAGCCGTTCGCGCTCGAAGACGCGATCGTCCACGCGCACGTCCCCTGGCCCGCCGGGGGCGCTGGACCCGGCGCCCACCCGCACTCCGACGCCGGTAACGACGTCTGCCAGTGTCGCGTTCGCCCCGACCCGGCTATCCGAATCCAGGACCGACCGGCTCACGACGGCGTTCGCACCGACGGTCACGTTTTCCCCGAGCGCGGTGTCGGGCCCAACCACGGCCCCGGGCCCTACCTCACAATCCGGCGCGATCGACACGGGCTCACGAATCGTCGCGTCCTCGTGGATGTGCGCGGCCTGGTCCCGGCGATCCCGCCGCCCATCGTGCCCGCGGGCAAGGAGCTGTTCGGTGATGGTGAGGAGATCCCACGGAAAGGTGGCATCGACCCAGAACCCGTCGGAAATCGCGCCGGCCACCGTGGCGTCAGCCTCCACGAGCGTGGAGATCCCATCGATCATCGACTGTTCGCCGTCGCGCGGCTCCGCGTCGGCAACTGCCTGGAGGACGCGTGGCTCGAACAGATAGACGCCCGCGTTGAGCACGTAATCGCCCGCGTCCTCGGGGCGATCGACGAGTTCGACGACGGCGCCGTGCTCGATGATCGCCCCGCCGTACCTGGATACGTCCTTCCCAGGGATCACCCCCAGCGTCGCGACCGCGTCGCCGCGGGCGTGCCGGCTGAGGACGTCCTCGATGAGCGTCTCGTCGACGAGCTGGTCCCCGTATACGACCATAAAGGGCCGATCCTTCGGCGGATCGGCGGCGAGGAGCGCGTGGCCCGTCCCGAGTTGTTTCTCCTGGACGTGGTAGGTCAACGCCGCCCCCCGGTACGTCGAGCCGAAGTGCGATTGAATGCGTGATCGGCGGTGACCGACGACGAGGTGAATGTCGGAGAGGCCGGATTCGATCAGCGCGTCGAGGACGTGCTCGAGGATGGGACTCGTCCCCGCGGGCAGCATTGGCTTTGGTCGGTACTTCGTCAGGGGTCGGAGTCGGATCCCCTCCCCGGCCGCGAGGACGATCGCCGGAACGTCGTCAGTGGTGGCTGTCATGGCATCATCGGGACGGCGTACTCACCAACACGACCGGAGGCCCCGACTACGTTATATGTCCATTAGCGAGCGTTAGCGAACGGGGAAAGGCATATTGCCCCCGCGTTGGTCGTGGACGCCGAGGATGCGATGGCCGGCCAAGTAGACCGCAATGACGAGGCGGAGGAGGAAGCCACCGTGCCCCGGCGGGTCCTCGTCGTCGAGGACAACAGGGATCTCGCCAACCTCATGAGCCGCTGGGTGCGGGAACATTTCGGTCCGTCGACGGAGGTCCACGTCGCCCATTCGGTCGAGGAGGGCGAGGAGGCGATCGAGCGAGTGCCGGTCCTCGATATCGTCCTCCTCGACCGACACTTCCCCGAAGGGACCGGTGACGAGTTGCTGGACGCGCTTCATGTCCATTTCGACCCCATCGTGGTGATGACGACCGGCGTCGAACCGAGCTCACGGCTCATCCGGCTTCCCGTTGCGGACTACCTAATCAAGCCCATCGAGCGTGAGTCGCTCCTGAAACGGCTTTCCCTCCTCGAGAAGCTGGAGGCAAGTGGGGTGCTGGACTCCTACGCGAACGCTCGAAAGGCCACCCTCCTGGAGTTTCATCTCGACAGCCCGGCGGAGGACCCCCTGTACCGCCGGTTCGCCGCCCGGTGGGACTACGATCGTCTCGAGGTTGCGGTCGGCGACGCGGGTGCCTTCGTCTACGAGCTTTACACGGGCCGGGAAGGGGAGCGTCGGGAAGGGCACGTCGAGATCTCGGTTGTCGGGCGCCTCGAACAGGGCTTGGAGGACCTTGTCGAGGCGGGCGACCTGGTAGCGGTTGGCGAACTCGTCCCGTCCGGCGGTGAGCTGGCGTGGATCGACGTCAACCGAGCGGTGTACACCGAGCCGCCGTCGGGGGGATATACGATCTACGAGTTCGGCGTCGAGACCCCGGAGACCCTCCTGGATCGCTCGGATAGCCCTAACGGCAATACGGTCGAACAGGAGCTCGAGGCGGCATTCCGTTGAAGCCCATCGGGGGAGCCGCACCCGGGATGAACAAGCATATCAACACGCCACCGGTAACTCCGCCAACATGGGCAAGAAGAACAAGGCCAAGAAAAAGCGGCTGGCCAAACTCGAGCGCCAGAACTCGCGGGTGCCGCTGTGGGTCATCATGCGAACCGATCGCGAGGTCCAGCGGAACCCCAAACGTCGGCACTGGCGCCGCTCCGACACGGACGAGTGATCCGGCATGAGTGCGAGTGATTTCGAGGAGCGTGTCGTCACGGTGCCGCTCCGCAAGGTGACCGCGGAGCCGAAACACCAGCGGGCCGATTACGCGATGGGGCTCGTCCGATCCCATCTGGCCAAACACTTTTCCGTCGAGGAGGACGCGGTCCGTCTCGATCCCTCGATCAACGAGGCCGTTTGGGCGCGCGGCCGTTCGAAACCGCCACGGAAGCTCCGCGTGCGGGCAGCGCGCTTCCGTGAGGCCGGCGAAGATATCGTCGAAGCGGAAATCGCTGATTGACGGTGCTGCGTGCGACCGTCGCCGGTTCGGCGTATCTCGGTGTTTTCGCGAGCGTCCTCGGGGATGCGGTCGTCATGCGGCCGGACGTGGACGAGGGACGTCGGGATGCCATTGCCGGGGAGCTTGAGGTCGAGGCCGTCACCACGACCGTCGGGGGTGGGACGACCGTGGGGTCCTTGGTGGGGGGGAACCGTCACGGGGCCGTGGTCTCCGGCCAGATCACCGACCACGAACGGGAGACGCTTTCGGCGGCGCTGGAACGCCCCGTCGCGCCGCTGCCAGGCCGGCTGAACGCCGCCGGCAACCTGGTCCTCGCGAACGAGACCGGGGCCTTGATCCATCCGGACCTGTCCTCGGACGCGACGGCGGTCGTGGGAGAGACCCTAGATGTCCCTGTCGAGCCGGCGAGCCTGGGCGAGATTCAGACGGTCGGAATGGGGGCGGTCGCGACCGGCGCCGGGGCGCTTTGCCATCCACAGGCGACCGAGGAGGAACTGGGTCGCATCGACGACCGGTTGGGGGTCCCGGCCGACATCGGCACGGTCAACCACGGGTCGCCGTTGGTCGGCTCCGGCCTGTTGGCGACGACCGCGGGGTACGTGGTCGGCGAACGGACGACGGGCCCCGAGCTCGGACGGATCGAATCGGCCCTCGGGCTGATCGATTGATCGGGCGAAAACGGCGATTTCGAGAGTAGGAAGATACTTCCGGATCGCACCCGGATTTTCGCCCATGAGTCAGGGGCAAGACGCGAGCACGGCGCTCCAACAACTTTCTTCGCAACTTGAAGAATTGGGGGCGGTCCGGGACCAGCTCCAGACCCAACTGGAGGCAACCCAGACCCAACGCACCGAGGTCGAGTCCGCCATCGAGACATTGGACGAGCTCGACTCCGGGTCGACCGTCCAGGTACCGCTCGGTGGCGAGGCCTACGTCCGGGCCGAGGTCATCGATATCGAGGAGGTGATCGTGTCGCTGGGGGCGGACTATGCGGCCGAACATACCCGGGACGGGGCGATCGACGCGCTTGAGCGGCGCATCGACCAACTCGACGAGCAGATCGAGGAGATCCAGGAGAGTCTCTCTGAGGTCTCGTCCGACATCGAGGAGGTCGAAAGCCAGGCCCAGCAGGTTCGCCAGCAGATGGCCCAACAGCAGGCCCAGCAGCTCGGCGGCGCGGGGCTCGGCGACCAGGCGTAGGACATGTTCGAGGGGCTCAAGGACAAGCTCGGGTCATTTCGGGACGACGTCGAGGAGGAAGCCGAGCCCGTCGAGGACGATCCCGTCGACGAGCCCGATCCGGGCGATGAGGATGCGGACTTGAGCCTCGGGCAACGGGCCCGCTCGCTCGCCACCGGCCAAGTGGTCGTTGACGCCAACGATCTCGAGGAGCCCCTCTGGGAGCTTGAACTCGCGCTACTCGAGAGCGACGTGGACGTCGACGTCGCCGACGAGATCACCGATCGGATCGAGGACGAGCTCGTCGGCGAGACCCGGACCATCCTGAGCGGGACGGGAAGCCTCATCGACGAGGCCATTCTGGAGGCCTTGATCGATGTCCTCTCGGTTGGGCAGTTCGATTTCGACGAACGTGTCGCCGAGACCGCCCCACCCGTCGTCATCATCTTTACGGGGGTCAATGGGGTCGGCAAGACGACCTCGATCGCCAAGCTCGGCCGGTACTTCCAGGACGCTGGCTGTGACGTCGTGCTCGCGAACGGGGATACGTACCGGGCCGGTGCGAACGAACAGATTCAGGAGCATGCCGACCGTCTGGGCGTGGATCTCATCTCTCACGAACAGGGTGGCGATCCGGCGGCCGTCATCTACGACGCCAAGGAGTACGCGGAGGCGAACGACGTCGATATCGTCCTCGGGGACACTGCGGGCCGATTGCACACGAGCCAGGGACTGATGGACCAGCTGGAGAAGATCGGTCGGGTGGTCGATCCGGACATGACCTTGTTCGTGGATGAAGCCGTCGCGGGCCAGGACGCGGTCAATCGCGCTCGCGAGTTCGACGAGGCGATCCCCGTCGACGGCACGGTGTTGACCAAGGCGGATGCCGACACGAACGGCGGTGCTGCGCTTTCGATTTCGCACGCGACCGGGAAGCCGATCCTGTTTCTCGGCACCGGGCAGGGCTACGAGGATCTCGAACCGTTCGATCCTGAAGCAATGGCGGAGCGGATGCTCGAGGAAGACTAGTCAGGATCGACGACGACGCGCCCGTCGACGACGTCGACTTCGACCAGATGTGTGACTGGGACCGGGAGATCGGGCAGTGTTGAGTCCCCGGTTCGCTTGATGACGACGACGATCGCGCCGATCTCGGCGCCACAGGATTCGGCCGCTCCCGCGAGCGCGGCGAGGGTATTGCCGGTCGAGATCACGTCGTCGACGACGAGCAAACGATCGCCCTCTTCGAGCCCGTTGACGTACAGTTCGCTCTCGCTATAGCCGGTCTCCTGATGGACCGCGACTTCCCCGTCGAATCCGTAGGACCGTTTCCGGGCGATCACGAATGGGAGATCGCTCTCGAGGGAAACTGCGGTGGCGATGTGTATGCCCATCGCTTCGGCGGTAAAGATGGCATCGAAGGCGTCGGTATCGACCCGAGCGACGATTTCATCGGCGATCTCCCGGAGGAGCGCGGGTCCGACCTGGGGGATCCCATCCGTCACGGGGTGGACGAAGTACTGGTATTCACCCCGATCGACGACCGGCGCCGCCTCGAGCGACCGGATGAGTCGATCCATGGCGACCTCTCGACACGGGTGGGGAAAAATCCCCAGAGTGTCTGGCGAGGCGATCGGGCAGCTCAGTCGAAGGCCCGCGGGAGACGACTTTCAGGCGGCGCGAAGTGCTCGATCGGAGCGATCAATGGTACGAGGCCGTCACCTCGGATTTTGGATCCCGTTCGTTCGATCTGTTCGGCTCGAGCCACGATACATCCCGACGCACTGCTTAGTGGCCGTTTCTCGAGGGCTCACCGTGGTTTCGCCTCGGCGAGAGAAGAGACGATGAGAGGTAGAGGTAATTGTATATCGTGGTATATTGTTCATTCTCATGCCGGCGGCCATTAGCGGTGTCACTGATCCGGACGTGCTGGGCTAGTGTTCGAATTGCAGCCTGTGAATCGCGGCGACGCTCATTGTCTGTGACGCCGACAATTGTCTCCGAGCGTTGATTGGATGTGAGAACCGCAGTGTTGCCCGTTTCTTAGATAATGAATCACATATCACGATATGGAAATCCTACGCCTACGACGGGCTGAATCTCCAGCGGCCGTCGCCGAAGAAACCTCGGAAAGACGGGCGGATATGCCTGAATAGGGTGCCAGGCGCCCGCGCTAACTATGACTGGAAGCGCCTTTTGCGAGCCACACCGGAGTGGAGCGAATGATGGCCGAGCTCCCGGCTACTCTGTCTTCGGATTGATTACCGGATCCCTTTCTCGGGCTCGCCGACCCTCAAACGATATCTACGTCCCGGATTTCGAAACGGGCACCGCCGCCGACCCCCTCACCCACGGTGATCGCCCACCCGTGTCCCTCCGCCACTTGTTTGACGATACTCAGGCCGAGCCCCGTTCCGTTCGAAATCGTAGAAAACCCCGGTTCGAAGATGTCCTCGCGTTCGTTCTCGGGAATCCACATTCCATCATCTTCGACGTAAAACCCGTCGGCCAACTCGCCCACGGACACCGTCACCGCCGTCCCGCCATGTTCGACCGCGTTCCGGAACAGGTTCTCCAGCAGCTGTCGGAGCCGACTGGCATCGGCAACGACCTCGTGGGCTGCATTCACCCGCAATGTGCCATCCTCCGTCGCCACGGTTTCCCAACACGAGGTCGAGAGATCGCCGAGATCGACGGTTTCCTCCTGTTCGGCCGACCCTGCACGGGCCAGGGCCAGCAGATCCTCGATCAGCGCGTTGATCCGGCCATGGGCCTTTGCGACGTGCTCGAGGTGTTCGCTTTCGGCCTCCTCCATCGCGAGCTCGAGACGCCCCTTGGCCACGTTGAGCGGGTTGGGCAGATCGTGGGAAACCATCGATGCGAATTCATCGAGCCGTTCGTTTTGTCGCTGGAGTTCCTGTTCGCGTTCCTTGCGGGCGGTTACTTCGCGGAAGATCCACATACTCGCAGGATCGTCCCCGAGCATGTACGGGAGATAATCCCGTTCGATCGTTCGACCGTCCACGAGCTCCCATTCCTCGTGGCGGTGTGGTTTATCGCTCTCGACGCGTGTCTCGAAGCTCTCGTAGAACTCGCTTGGCTCCTCGACCAACTCCCGAAGTTCCCGGATCACCGTGGTACTCTCCCGACCGATGAGGTCGTCGGCGGAGAGGGACACCCCGAGGACGTCCCCTAGCGTCCCGTTCGCGAGCCGGATGGTGCGATCCTCATCCTCGACGAGGATGCCGACCGGGAGGTGCTCGACAACCGTGCGCAACACGGTTCGCGTCTCCCGGAGTTCGCGTTCCTGGGCCTTCTGTTCGCTGATATCCCGGCTGACGGACACGGCCCCACGGCATTCGCCGTCGGTGACGAGCCGCGTGATCCGGTAGTCGACCACGCGATCCGAGCCATCGTCGAATTCCTCCTCTAACTGTCCACGGATCTCCTCGCGCTCCCCGTCGATGAGTTCCTGATACGGGTCCTCGTCGGCTTGCTCCCGGACCGCCCTGACGAGCGCACTCGGTCGACCCACGAGGTCGTCGGGATCGTCGCCAAATCGCTCCTCGGCGATCGCGGCATTGACGAGTTGATATCGCCCCTCACGATCGTAGATCGCCGCGGGGTCGGTCATCGCGTTGACGAGGCTGCGGTATTGCTCGAGCGTCCGCTCGCGCTCGACCCGATCGGTGATCACCCGAAGCACACCGGCGGTCCGGCGGAATTCGCCATCCTCGCCCGGCGGAAGGAGCGCGATGTGGTTTTCGACGTATCGCGTCCCGCCGTTCCGCCCCTCGCGTTGGAGTTCGACGGTCCCCTTCGATCGGGTCTCGCTATGCCAGAGTTCTCTGATGGCATCTTCGACCTGCGCGATCGCGTCGTCGTCGCGGAGCTCCTGGACGGGCATCCCGATGAGTTCGTCCGGGGAAAAGGGGGTTTCCTCCGCGTACGCTTCGTTGACGAAGACGATCCGCCCTTCGGGATCCACGGCGTAGACCGGATCGCCCACGGCCCGGAGGATCGTCTCGTACTTCTCGACCTGTTCGTGCTCGGCACCTTCGTCCCAGCTAAACGACGATGGTGACGTCCGCCGGACCAGCCCGATCGTCGCGACCTGCTCCCCGGACTGGTCGAACTGCGGTCGGAGCGTGATCTCCCCCACGAGCGTACGCTCGCCAGCGGTCTCGATCCGGACCCGTTCGGTGATCGGCTCGTCGCCGGCCTCGATCCGATCTTCCACCGCCGCCGCGAGTCGTTCGGCCCCACCGGCGACAAAGGACGAGGCCGTCGTGCCGAGCAGCTCGGGGAGGTCCACCTCGAGGAGTTCGGCCAGCGGTTCGTTGGCCCGCTCGATGACCCCGACGCCATCCAGCACGAACACGGGTTCCTCCATCATGTCGATCAACATCCGGTACTCTTCTTCCTCGCGACGGGACCGTTCATCGGCTACGGCCTCCCGGTTAGGGTCGGCCCCGTGGTCCCGTTCCTCGCCTCCGTCGGTGCGGAGGCAATCGGTCGCGCCTGTCTCGACCGCGTGGCTGGCGCGGGCCTCGTAGCCCGTGTCGGTGAACAGAATAATCGTGAGATCGTCGAATCCAGCTCCGCGCACCCTCCTTAGAAACTCGACGCCGTCCATGCCGTCCAGCTCTACCCCGCTGAGGATACAGTCAGCGGGGCCGTCCCGCAGTCTCGCGAGGCCGTCATCGGGGTTCGTGCCGGTCGCGACGGTCGTGCTCGCTTGACGTCGCTCGGGGCTAGTGGCTGCACGCTCGGCGACCCGCGGCTGATCGTCGATCAGGATGACACGCACGTGACCGTTTGTCGGCATTATTGGGGGCAGGGGAAGCGAGAGAATCGGATACGTTGGGTCATTCCGATCTAAAATAAACTGTATATAAAACCACCGCCAAATTATCGGAATTACGTCCATTCCGGAGCGCCAAACAGTCAACCGAATGAAGCGATACCAGCGCTTTTGCCGAATTGGCCACTGGAGCGGAACATGGACATCGGTGTGCTCACCGTCCCGCTCGGCGACCAGGCCCTCGACGAGGTGCTGGCGTACGTCGCCGGACTGGGTGTCGGTGCGGTGGAACTCGGGGCCGGGGGATATCCGGGCCAGGATCACCTCGATCGCGAGCGGCTTCTCGAGGATCCGGATGCGCGCAGCGACCTCATGGACCTCCTCGACGAGTACGGAATCCGGGTCAGCGCACTCGCGACCCATAACAACCCGATCCATCCGGACGACGCCCGCGCCGGGGTGGCCGACACCGAATTCCGGGAGGCGATCGAGCTGGCAGCTCAGCTCGGGGTCGACTGTATCACCTGCTTTTCGGGGCTCCCCGCCGGGGGACCGGACGATGAGGTGCCGAACTGGATCACCGCCCCGTGGCCTCCCGAGCACGCGGAAGCCCACGCCTATCAGACCGACGTCGCGGTGGCGTACTGGGAGGAAATAGCCCGATTTGCCGATGAACACGGCGTCGACATCGCGATCGAGATGCACCCGAACATGTTCGTCCACGAGCCCGCCGGCCTGCTTGAGCTCCGGGACGCCACCGGCGACCGCGTCGGCGCGAACCTCGACCCCTCCCACCTGTTCTGGCAAGGCATCGACTGTTCGCGGGCGGTCCGCGCGCTCGGGGCCGAGGACGCGATCCACCACGTCCACGCGAAGGACACCAAGATCTACCGGCCGCAAGCCGACGTCAAGGGCGTCCTCGACACGACACCGTACGGCGAGGAATCGGCTCGATCCTGGCTGTTCCGGTCGGTCGGATACGGTCACGGCGAGGCCTTCTGGAAGGATTTCGTGTCGGAGCTGCGCATGGCGGGGTACGACGGCGCCCTCTCGATCGAGCACGAGGACTCGCTCACGTCCTCCCGGGAGGGCCTCGAGAAGGGCGTCGACCTCCTTTCCCGGGCCGTCCTCGAGACCACCGCCGGCGATCTCCACTGGACGTGACGTCCATGTCGGAACCACTCCGGGTCGGGATGATCGGTTACCGGTTCATGGGGCGCGCCCACGCGAACGCCCTCGCGAGGCTTCCCATGTTCTTTCCGGAGACACCCACGGTCGAGCGGGACCTGCTCGTCGGGCGGGACGAAGCGGCACTGGCGGAGGCGGCCGAACGGCTCGGTTTTGCCCGGACGGTGACCGATTGGCGGGAGGCCGTCTCGACGGTGGACGTGCTCTATAACCTCGCGCCGAATCACCTCCACCCCGAGCCGTCGATCGCGGCGCTCGAGGCGGACGTCCACGTACTCTGCGAGAAGCCGCTCGCGCATACGCTCGAGGCGGCCGAAACGATGCGGGCGGCCGCCCAAGCCTCGTCGGCGACGGGCGCGATCGGGTTCAACTACCGGTACGTGCCGGCGATCCGGTATGCCCGCCAGCTGATCGAGGCGGGCCACCTCGGGACCATCCGGCACGTCCGGGCCCGGTATCTGCAGGACTGGCTGGTCGATCCGTCCGAGCCATGGAGCTGGCGCAACGACGCGGAGACGGCCGGGACGGGGGCGCTCGGAGATCTCGGCTCGCATATGATCGATCTCGTGCGGTATCTCGTGGGCGATCGTACGGGGGGGTTCGTGGCGGTAAGTGGGCACCTCGCGACGTTCGTCGATGAGCGGCCCGTCGAGGGAAGCGACGAGACCCGTCACGTGACCGTCGACGACGCCTTCACGGCCCAGGCGCGCTTCGAGAGCGGGGCGATGGGGATCCTGGAAGCCGGTCGGACCTCCACGGGCCGGAAGAACGCACTCACGTTGGAGATCGACGGGACACAGGGGGCGGTGCGCTTCGATCTCGAACGGCTCAACGAGCTCGAGGTCCGCACGGATCACGGGCGGGGCTTCGAGACGGTCCTCGTCACCGAGGAGGAGGACCCGTTCATCGAGCCGTGGTGGCCCCCCGGCCACACGATCGGCTGGGAGCACACGTTCGTCCACGAACATCAGGCGTTCCTCACGGCCGCAGCGGCAGGGGAGGACTACGCGCCATCCTTCGCGGATGGGTACGCCGTCCAGTCGATTATGGCCGCGATTCAACGTGCGGCCGAAGCCGGCGAATGGCGCGACACGGGCGAAGGGGTTAGTGCGTCGTGAGCCTGTGAGTAAGCGATGACCGATCACCGGCGCCTCCGTGACCCCAACGCGACGTACACGATGCGGGATCTCTCGAGTGAGTCCCTCGGGCTTTCCGCCGACCGGGGCGATCGGGGGATCGCGATCGCGGACGTGCAGACGACCGTCGTGGCCGGGAACTTCCCGTGGACGCTCGTGCGGGTGTACACCGACGCCGGCGTCGTGGGTACGGGCGAGGCGTACTGGGGCGGCGGCGAGGCCGAGATCATCGACCGCATGGCGCCGTTCCTGATCGGGGAGAACCCGCTGGACATCGATCGGCTCTACGAGCACCTCGTCCAGAAGATGTCGGGTGAGGGCTCGATCGCCGGCAAGACCGTCTCGGCCATCTCCGGGATCGAAATCGCCCTCCACGACCTCGCGGGGAAGCTCCTCGAGCTCCCTGCCTACCAACTGCTCGGGGGCAAATACCGGGACGAGGTCCGGGTCTACTGTGACTGCCATGCCGGCGACGAATCCTCATCACAATCAACCGCGACCGAGGCCCGCCGGGTGGTCGACGAGCTGGGATACGACGCGCTGAAATTTGATCTCGACGTCCGTTCCGGCCACGAGCGTGATCGGGCCAACCGCCACCTCCGCGGCCCCGAAATCGCGCACAAGGCAGCGATCGTCGAGGAAGTGTGCGAGGCGGTCGGGGACGAGGCGGACGTGGCCTTCGACTGTCACTGGTCCTACACCGGTGGTTCGGCCTCGCGGCTACTCGATGCGGTCGAAGCATCCGATGTGTGGTGGATCGAGGACCCGGTTCCCCCCGAGAACCACGACGTCCAGCGTGAGGTCACGCGCGGTACGACGGCTCCGGTGGCTGCCGGGGAGAACGTCTACCGGATCCACGGACACCGGCGGCTGATCGAGGAACAGGCCGTCGATATCCTCGCACCCGACCTCCCGAAGGTCGGCGGAATGCGCGAGACGCGCAAGATCGCCACCCTGGCGGACCTCTATTACCTCCCCATCGCGTTACACAACGTCGGGTCCCCGATCGCGACGATGGCCGGCGCCCACCTCGGCGCCGCGATCCCGAACGCGTTGGCCCTGGAGTTCCATAGCTACGAACTCGGTTGGTGGGAGGACCTCGTCGCGGAGTCGGGACTGATCGAGGACGGGAACATGGCCGTCCCGGAATCGCCCGGACTCGGGCTCACGCTCGATCTCGATGCAGTCGAGGAACATCTCGCCCCCGGAGCCACCCTCTTCGATCCGGCCTGAATCGGGAATCGCGCGCCGGTCGCCCGCCGTTCGGCGGGGACACCCGTCGAGAAACGCTTTAACGGGTCCGCGGCGAACCGTTCGGTAATGGTACTCGACGACCTGGGTCAATCGCTCCGCGGGGCGCTCGAGCGGTTGCAGGGGACCTCCCGGCTCAGCGAGGAGGACGTCGAGGAGATCGTCAAGGAGATCCAACGGTCCCTGCTCGCCGCCGACGTCGAGGTCGACCTGGTGATGGAGCTCTCGGACGCGATCAAGACCCGGGCGCTGGAGGAAGAGCCCCCCGCCGGCACCAGCGCACGCGATCACGTGCTCCGGATCGTCTACGAGGAGCTCGTGGACCTGATCGGCGAGAGCACGCCTCTCCCCCTCGAGGAACAGACGATCCTCCTGGCGGGCCTCCAGGGGTCGGGGAAGACGACCTCGGCCGCCAAGATGGGCTGGTGGTTCTCGAACAAGGGCCTTCGACCGGCCATTATCCAGACGGACACGTTCCGTCCGGGCGCCTACGAGCAGGCCAGAGAGATGGCCGATCGCGCCGAGGTCGATTTTTACGGCGACCCCGACGCGGAGGACCCGGTGGCGATCCTCGAGGAGGGGCTCGAACGGACGGCCGACGCCGACGTGCACATCATCGACACGGCCGGCCGCCACGCCCTCGAGGCGGAACTGATCGAGGAGATCGAGGAGATCGAAGGGGTCGCCGATCCGGATGCCAACCTCTTGGTCCTCGACGCCGCGATCGGGCAAGGCGCCAAGGACCAGGCCGCCGAGTTCGACGACGCGATCGGCATCGACGGCGTAGTCATCACCAAACTCGACGGGACGGCCAAGGGGGGCGGTGCGCTCACGGCGGTCGATCAGACCGACGCCAGCATCGCGTTCCTCGGCACCGGGGAGACCGTCCAGGACGTCGAGCGCTTCGAGCCCAGCGGGTTCATCTCCCGGCTCCTGGGGATGGGGGACCTCCAGCAGCTCGCCGAGCGCGTCGAGCGGGCGATGATGGAGACCGACGAGGAAGAGGAGGAGTGGGATCCCGAGGACCTCCTCAGCGGCCAGTTCACCCTGCGGGACCTCCGCCACCAGATGAACGCCATGAATCGCATGGGGCCCCTCGACCAGGTCATGGACATGATCCCCGGGATGGGTGGCAACCTGATGGACCAGCTGCCCGAGGATGCGATGGACATGACCCAGGACCGGATGCAACAGTTCGAGTACGTCATGGACTCGATGACCGAGGAGGAACTCGAGAACCCCCGGGTCATCGGCCAGAGTCGGGTCCGCCGCATCGCCCGGGGGAGCGGGACCTCCGAGGAGGTCGTGCGCGAACTCCTCCAGCAACACCGCATGATGGAGCGGACCATCAAGCAGTTCCAGAACATGGGGCAGGGCGGGGACATCCAGCGGATGATGAAGCAGATGCAGGGTGGCGGCGGTGGGTTGTTCTAAGCTGTGCCCTCCCGCTGGCGGCGCCTGATCCGGCTGGATGCGCTCGTACTGACCAGCGGCCTCTGGTTTCTCGCGAAACTGCTCCGATACGCCTTCCCGCCCCTCTTCGAGCCGCTCCAAGGCCTCTACGGCGTCTCGAATTCCGCTCTAGGGCTTGCCTTCAGTGGGTTCATGGGCTGTTATGCGATCATGCAGTTCCCCGCGGGGGTCTTCCAGGATCGGCTCGGGCCGGTTCGGGTGATGGTCGCGGGCGGGGCTGTCGCCTCGCTGGCGGCGATCGCCTTGTACGTGGAGGCAGGCTTCGCGCTCCTCGTCGTGGTGATGCTCGTGATGGGCGCAGCCACGGGACTCCACAAGACGGTCTCGATCCCGCTTCTTGCGCACATCTATTCGCGGCATACCGGCCGGGCGCTGGGCGTGCATGACACGGTCGGGGCGGGGTCGGGCGTCGCGGCGCCGGTCCTGGCGCTGTGGTTTCTGCACGGTGCCGGGTGGCGGTGGTTGTTCGTCGCGGCGGGTCTCGCGGGCCTCGGCCTCGCCACCCTCGCCTTCGTCCGCGTGCAACCTCGCCTCGGAAAGGGGCCGGGGCAGGCGGATGGCGCGCCACCCAACCTGTTGCGCTATTTCGGCCTCTTCCGATCGGGTCGGTTCGCGGCCTTCGCCGTGGTGACCGCGCTGTTCGCGTTCACCTACAACGGCCTCGTGGCCTTCCTGCCGCTCTATCTGGTGGACGTGGGGAACATGGACGTGACCCTCGCCGGCACGCTCTATAGCGTCCTGTTCGCGGTGACGGTCGTCCAGCTCGTGACCGGTGAGTTGAGCGACCGGGTGGGGCGCCTTCCGATGCTTGGCGGGTGCCTCGCACTCGGGATCCTCGGGCTCGGCGGGCTCCTCATTGCGGAGTCGACGCTCGCCTTGGGCGCGGCCGTGGTGACCTACGGGATCGCCGGGCACGGGTACCGGCCCGTGCGGGACGCGTTTCTGACCGACCTCGTCCCCGACGCTACGATGGGCGGGGGAATCGGCCTAATCCGGAGCCTGCTCATGGGCCTGGCCGCGATTGCCCCCGGGGCGGTGGGGATCGTCGCGGACTACGCGGGATTCCGGGCCGCATTCGGTCTGTTGGCGGCCTCGTTGGTCGGCTCTGCCGTCGCCCTCGCAGTGGTGATCGGCCTTACTCGTCACGCTCGGTGAGCGGCACCCCGTCTTCCGTGGGCGGCGCGACTTCGTCGATGACCGCATCGACGCCCGGCTCCTCGACATGGACGTCCACGTCAATCTCGCCGAGCTCCCCGGGCTCGCCGACCGCGAAGGTGACAACGTCGACGAAGGCTGGCTGTTTCTTGATTGTGAACTCGAACCCGCTCGGGCGTCGGTTGTGGTGGAACTCCGACCGGGCCGTGTCCAGGATTTCGCGACGGTGGAGGTGCTCCGAGAGGGTCGAGAGGGAATGGGCCGTTCCCGCAACCCCCTCGTCGGTTCGTCGGAGCTCCGCTGTCGGGAAGACGTTCTGGATGGCCCGGATGACCCGATCGGGGATTTCCGTCTCCCGGACGGGCGCGTAGATTTTGGCCTCGAGCTGATAGATCATCGCTGCTCGGTGGCCCTCCCCGCCGCGAGCAAGCTCCGCATCGTGTCACGGAACTCCTCGAGCGTGCCGGTGTTTTCGACAGTCTCGTCCGCCCGCGCCATCGCCTCGCCCATGCCGTATCCGAGCTCGCGTTCGTCCCGCCGTCGGAGATCGTCCGGGCTTTCCGATTCGGGGTCCCGCCCCCGCTCCTGGATGCGCTCGAGGCGGTCCTCGAACGGCACCTCGATGCTGATCAGCTCGAAATCCTCCCCGAAGGCCTCCTCGAAGCGCTCGACCTCCGCGATCCCGCGAATGCCGTCCACGAGGACGGTCTCGCATTCCGCGGCGGCCGCCTCGATCATCGGGATCGAGCGCTCGGCGATCGCGGCGTCGCCGCCCTCGTCGCGGAGTGCGGTCGCGACCTGTCCCATGTTCGCTTCCGATACCTCGAGTCCCTGTTCGCGACAGGCTTCCCGGATCACATCCCCCATGGTGACGACGGAGATACCCATCTCGTTGGCCACGTCCGCCGCCTCGCTTTTCCCGCTTCCCGGCATGGCCACGATGGCGACGACGCGCATGCCGGGCGTATCCGGGCGTGTTGGTTAAAGGATTCGAGCGGGGCCGGTGCATATTTATCCGGAACTTGCCAACCAGCGCCCGCGGGCACGTAGCTCAGTCCGGACAGAGCGTCGGACTTCTAACCCGTTTCGGCCGCACGGGGAAGTCATCCGACGGTCGCGGGTTCAAATCCCGTCGTGCCCGTCATCGTCGGTGGCTGATCGCTGGAAGATGAAGCCATCGTCGTCATCCTCCTCGTCGTCTCCAGCGGCATCATCGTCGTCATCTCCGTTTCCATTCCCGACATCCTCATCGTCTCCATCGTCATCATCTCCGTTTCCATCCCCGTCATCCTCGTCGTCTCCATCGTCATCATCTCCGTTTCCATCCCCGCCATCCTCCTCGTCATCCCTGTTCTCGTCGTCATCGTCCCGATCTTCGTCCACTCCCGGTCCGTCCGACTCATCCCCGGGAGGGCCTCGGTCGTCCCCGTCGCCACGCTCGTCGTCTCCGGCCTCACGTTCCGGCTCTAGCATGAACACGAGGGACTGATCCTCCCCCCGGAGGTCGAGCGATATCGTCGCGGGCCGGTGGTCCTCGTGATCGGCCTCAATCCTATAGGAGCCCTCCACGAGTTCGAACCGTGCACGCCCCTCCTCGTCGGTCTCCGCCTCGGCGACAGGCGCGTTCGCGTCTCCCTGTCGGTACACCCGGACCGGGGCATCCTCGAGGCGGGAGCTGAATAGGTCCATAACCGTGATCAGCACGCGTCGCTCGACTCCGTCGCCTTCGCCCGACGACGCATCCGTGACGAGTTCGAGTATCTCGTTCGTACTCGCGGACCCGAGTCGCTCCTCGTCGGCGTCGAAGAGCTGCACGAACACGTCGAGTTCTAGCGTGCCACCGCTTGATCCGAGGACGTCCTCGGCAGTCGCCTCGGTCCGATCGAGCAGCGAGTACTCGCCGGGCGCGTCTCGCAACTCCCCGGTCGCCGACCAGGAGCCTTCGTAGGCCGTCTCCAGCAACCGGCCGTATTCGGTGTCCACGCCGAGGAGGATCGCCGAGACCGGCGCCGCCAGCGCTTCCCAGTCCAGCTGAAGCTCCGCGAAGCCCACCCGGATATCCGCGATCGACCCACTCTCGTCGGGATCGATCGCGCCCTCGAATCCCGCGGAGATCGAAACGGACGGTTCCGCCGCCGACTCCTCCTGGGCGAGACACCCCGATACCAGGGTGGAGAGGCCGATCGCGAGCGTACCACACAGTCGTCGACGCGTCTCGTTCATGGGAGACCGGAGGCCGTCATCGGCTCGGCCCGGATGGCTCTAAGTTACGACCCGGCTACCCCGGAGACTCCGCGAACACCTGCCGACGATCGCGGCGTTATCCGGCGAATTCGTCCTCGAAGAAGAACCGGCCGTCCCGCTGGACGATCTCCCCGTCCAGGGAAATGGACGAATCCTCGCTCATGTCGACGATCATGTCCACATGGACCGCACTCTCGTTGCGTTCGTTGCCGGCGCCGATGTTGTCCTCGTACGCCCGGCCGAGCGCGAGATGGATCGTATCGCCCATCTTCTCGTCGAAGAGCATGTTGTAGGTAAACCGGTCGATATCCCGGTTCATGCCGATCCCGAGCTCGCCGAGCCGCCGGGCACCCGGATCCGAGTCGACGACATTCCGGAGGACGTCCTCGTTTTTGGCGGCCTCGCATGCGACGACCTCGCCCCCCTCGAAGACGAGCCGGCCATCGAGCACCTCCCGGCCCTGGTGCATGAGCGGCTTGTCGAACACGACCGTGCCCTCGACGGAATCCGGGATCGGCGCGGTGAAGACCTCGCCGCCTGGCAGGTTTCGCCGGGCGTGATCGTTCCGGGTCCGGTTGCCCGCCACGGACATCCGGATGTCCGTCTCCTCCCCCGAACGGATGTGGACCTCGTCGGCCTCGTCGAGCCGGTCGGCCATGACGGCCTGGCGCTCGGCCTGTGCGTTCCAGTCCTTGGTCACGGCATCCCAGACGAAATTCTCGTATTGGGGCGTGGCCATCTCGGCGAGCTGGGCCTCCGCCGGGGCAGGGAACTGGGTCAGCACCCACCGCGTATTGTCGATGCGCTCGCCCCGGATCGGGCCGTGCGCGACCGTGTACGCGCTCTGGACCTCGGGGTCGACGTCACCGAGCTCGGTCGCATTCAGCGCCCCCTTGATCGTGATGTAGACATCCGTGGCCTTGAGGAGATCGAGCTCGTGGGGGGCCGTCGACAACTCGCCGTCGTGGGCTCGCAGGTACGCTCGTCTCGCGGCTTTGTCCGTGCGGCTGGTGATCCGGAGCGGATGGGCGCCCCGGGCGCCGATCGCCTCGTATAAAGCGTGCACGAGGTCCTGGGCGACGGGATGCGCGTCGATAATGACGGCATCGCCCGACTGGATCTCGACGGAATGGTCGGCGATGAGCTCTGCGTGCTGGCGAATCCGGGGATCCATGGCGGCGGTGTGGCACCCGGATACGAGAGCGTTTGGGTAGGGGCGTTTTTGAGGACCGCCCCGGAACAAGGGTGCATGATCGACCTCCGGAGCGATACCGTCACGCGACCGACCGAGGAGATGCGCACGGCGGCCGCCGAAGCCGAGGTGGGCGACGACGTGTACGGGGAGGACCCCTCGGTCAACGAACTCGAGACGACGGCGGCGTCGCTCGTCGGGAAGGAGGCGGCGATGTACGTGCCGTCCGGGACCATGGGCAACCAGACCGCCGCCCTCGCGCAGACCGAACAGGCCACGAGTATGGTCGTCGAGGCCCAAAGTCACATTTATGGCTGGGAGTGTGCCGGACTCGCCGTGCATGGCGGGCTCCAGCCGGTCCCCATCGACGGCGGGCCGGACGGATTATATGGCTCCGAGGAACTCGAAGCCGCCATCGTCCAGCCCGAGAGCCACCGCGCAGCCACGGGGTTGATCGCCGTGGAGAACACGCATAACCGGGCGGGCGGTATCGCCCATCCGCCCGACGCCCTCGGCGCCTTGGCCGACGTCGCCGCCGAGCACGAGATTCCGTTCCACCTCGACGGCGCGAGACTGTTCAACGCCGCCGTGGCGCTCGATGTCGACCCTGCCGAGCTCGCCGCCCCCGCGGACACCGTGATGTTCTGTCTCTCCAAGGGGCTCGGCGCCCCGGTGGGCTCGATGCTGGCCGGCCCTGAGTCCGTCATCGAGGACGCCAGGCGGGCCCGTCGCCTGCTGGGCGGCGGCATGCGCCAGGCGGGGATCATCGCGGCGCCGGGGCTCGTCGCTCTCTCGGAGTGGCAACGCCTCGAGGAGGATCACCTCCGGGCGGCGCGGCTGGCCCGGGAGATCGGCGGGATCGGCGACCTGATTACCAGCGATCCCGAGACCAACATCGTCATCGTGGACGTGAGCCGGACGAGGTACGATGCCGAGGACTTCGTGTCGGCGCTGGCGGACGAGGGGGTGCGGGCGTTATCGTTCGGCCCGGAACGGGTGCGGCTCTGCACCCATCGGGATCTCGACGATGACGACATCGCGTCCGCTGTCGAGCGTATCCGCTCGGCCGTGGCCTAACGACGCCCGTGATCGATCCCTTCGCGAAAGTTGACGAGGATCTTCCGCACGTACCAGTACATCCCGACCACGAAGACCACGAGGAGCCCCATCAGGAAGAGATACCCTGGCGTGAGCTCGATGGGCATACCGGCACCTGGGGAGCCCGTGTGCAAAGCCGTTCCGGGGCGAGGCCGAAGGTTCATATCGGCCGGCCAAGAAGTCGAACAGTACGATGTCCGAACTGTTGCCCTCCACCCGGGAGCTCTCCCGGGAGCCCGACCCCACTCCCAGGGTCATCGGACTCGACAGCAACGATGCCGACGAGTTGATGGCCGCCTTGTCCTCCGACACCGCCCGGGACGTCCTCGCCGCCCTGCACCGCGACCCGTCCACCCCGTCGGAGATCGCCGACACGGTCGACACCTCGATTCAGAACGCGCAATACCATCTCGAAAAGCTCGAGAACGCGGAACTCATCGAGGAGGTCGACACCTGGTACTCGGAGAAAGGCCGGGAGATGACGGTGTACGCGCCGGCGAGCGGGCCCCTGGTCGTCTTTCCCGGCGACACCGACGACGGGATCGATCTCGAGGACGCGCTTCGTGGCGCGATCGGGGGGATCGGCGTCCTCGGCATCATCGCCGTAGCCATCGAAGCGATCACCCGAGGGATGGTTCCGGGGCTCAGTCAGCCGGGGACTGATGGCCCGAGTATCATGGAGGAAACGCCCCCGGCCTCCGACGGCCACTGGCTGGTGGAAGGCCTCACCGGACTGTCACCGGGGGTACTCTTTTTCCTCGGAGGCCTCACCGTCATCGCTGTGCTCGGCGCCGCGACCCTGGCCCTCCGTCGAAGGTAAAAACGGTATTTTACTTTACGCTGCGTTGATAGTATCCCCCGATATACGTTCACCTGCCCGTTCCAGAACGGGCGACCCATCCCCCCCACCACTGCCGTCCCGCTCCGCTGGCGTGCCCCTCCAATCACGTATTTCGTGATCACACCCGGTGGTTTCCGTGATTATCGCACGACAATCGAGGGACGTCGCCCTGCCTCGTTCTCATAGCCGGTTCGAATCGCCCAGGCGTCCTCGTGAGCGCGCCCTCGATCCCGTTACCGCGACGATCCGCACGGGTCAGTCGAGATCGGCCCGTGCAATTTCGAATCGCTCGAGGGTCGACCCGTCGGGGGCGTAAAGCGTCCCCGAGAGCGTCGCCGCATCCACGTCGAGTTCCGCATGTGCGGGTCGGTTGCCCCGCGGTTCGGCGTGACTTCCCGGATTGAGCAGCCCCAGCTCGCCGGTCCACTCGTATCCCGGTCGGTGGCTGTGCCCGAACACGACGACGTCGGCGTCCCATTCACGACCGAACATCGCCAGGCCAGTTGCCCCGCCGTCGACCGTGTGCACGAGCGCGATCCGAAACCCGTCCACGGTGACGGCCTGCGCCCGTGGCAGCCGGGCGCGGACCGCGTCGTCGTCGACGTTGCCATACACGCCATACAGGTGGTTGGCGGCCTCCTCGAACCCGTCGAGGACGGTCTCCGTCACGAAGTCACCAGCGTGCAGGACGAAGTCCGCGGACGTCACCGCCTCTTCGGTCCGATCCCGCAGCCCCGTCTCCTCCTGGCTGTGGGTGTCCGAGACGACGGCGATCATGGCCGACGTTGCCACCCTGCCATAGTCTACGTTCCGATCCGAGCCCTTTAGATGCCGGCCCGGGGAGTGCCCGGCGTGCCCGCGACGGACGGCTACATGCGATATTTCCCCTACGAGGAGCCGTACACGAACCAGCCGGAGGCGATGGATCGCATCGCCAACGCGCTGGCCCGAGGCCAGGACGTGCTCTTCGAGGGGGCCTGCGGGACGGGAAAGACGCTGTCCGCGCTCCTGCCGGCCCTCGATTACGCCCGGGAGACCGATCGCACGGTCGTCATTACCACGAACGTCCACCAACAAATGCGGCAGTTCGTGCGGGATGCCCGGGCGATCAACGAGACCGAGCCCGTCCGGGCCGTGGTCTTCCGGGGCAAGGGCTCGATGTGTCACATCGACGTCGGCTACGAGGAGTGCCAGGTCCTGCGGGATAACACGCACGACCTCGTCGAGCTCGAGCAGGACATCGCCGACCTGGAGCGCCGACAGCGTGAGCTCCTCGAGGCCGCACAGGCGGGCGATGACGAGGCCGCCGCGTCGCGCGCGTCGGTCATGAACGAGCTGGAGGCCCTCGAGGAACAGCGGGAGGCCCTCGAGGAAAACCCGACCTGCGATCACTACTACCGGAACCTCACGAGCGATACGACCCCGTTTCAGTCCTGGCTCGACGCCGATGTCCGCCGGCCCGACGAGATCTACGCCCGGGCCGAGCGTGACGGGCAGTGTGGGTACGAGCTCCTCAAAGAGTCCATGGAGGGGGTGGATCTCGCGGTCTGTAACTACCAACATCTCCTCCAGCCGGGGATCCGCGAGCAGTTCTTCCGGTGGTTGGGCTGTGACCCCGACGACGTGATCACGGTCTTCGACGAGGCCCACAACGTGGAATCGACGGCCCGGGAGAACGCGACGCGTACCCTCTCCGAACGAACGCTCGACAGTGCGATCGCCGAGCTCGAGGACGTGGTCGATCCGCGCACGGACGGCGCGGCGGCGGTGTTCCGGGCCTACCGGGACGGACTCCGGACGTGTTACGATGGGGCCGTTTCGCCCCGCGACGTCGGACACGACTGGACGGACGTCACGATCGATGCCGAGCAAGGCGACCACCTGACCCGATCGTTCTTGAGTAGTTACGCCGGCCACAACGCGGAGGAAGACATCGAGGCGGCGATCGAACTCGGCGTCGAACTCGATCGCCGCTACGAGCGGGCCTACCAGGAGGGCGATGCGGACACCCGCGAGGAATCGGCCGTCCTCCAGGCGGCGGCCTTCGTCGATGACTGGCTTGGGGACGCTGCTCGCCAGGCGTACTACCCGGTGGTTTCAGTTCGGCGCCACGAGGCCACCGACGAGCTGTACGGACGGGCGGAGCTTTACGCCTGCCTCCCACGCGAGGTCGCCGGAAGCCTGTTCGAGACGGTCCACGCCAGCATCCTCATGAGCGCCACCCTCCGACCGTTTAGCATCCTCGCCGACGTCCTTGGTCTCCATGACCCCGTGGAGCTGGCCTATGGGCTCTCGTTTCCCGAAGCGCGCCGGCGGACGTTCGTGGTCGACGGCCCCGCACTGTTCTCGCGCAATCGGGAGGACCGGGAGGTCCAGTCGGTCGTGACGGGCGCCCTCCGGGATGCGATCCGGATGACGCCGGGCAATACGCTGGTCTACTTTCCGAGCTACGGGGAGGCCGAACGCTACCACGAGCTCCTGGATGACATCGAGGCCACCCGCTACCTCGACCAACCCGCCACCCGGGCGGATGAGCTGCGCCGCGAGTTCACGGACGCCTCGCACGCCGCCCTGTTTACGTCCGTGTGGGGCACCCTGACCGAAGGGGTTAGCTTCGACGGGGACGACGCGCGGACGGTCGTCGTCGTCGGGGTCCCGTACCCGTACCTCGACGATCGCTTGGAGGCGGTCATGGACGCCTACGCGGCCGAGTTCGGGTCGCGCGAGCACGACGCCGGGTGGCGGTACGCGGTCGAGATCCCGACGATCCGAAAGACCAGACAGGCACTCGGTCGGGTGCTTCGTTCCCCGGAGGATTACGGCACCCGCATTCTCCTCGATCACCGCTATACGACCGATGCGACCGTCGATATGGGCGAGTACGCAGTCCGGGAGACGTTTCCGCCGGAGGAACGCGAGGAGATGATCGACATCGCCCCGGATCGGCTCCGGTATGCGATGTCGAACTTCTTTCGCGACCTCGATGCCTACGAGGGCGAGCCGCCCGATCCGGACCGGTAAGCGAGCGAGACGGTAGTTTCAAGAGATGTGTCAACGATCTCGAAAGTGACAGGTGTGACCAGATGACCCCCGGTATTCCCGGCGATCGGTGGAGTTACACCACCGTCGTGGCCGGCGCAGTCCTGGCCGTGATCCATGGTCTGCACAGCGACGAGATGCTCTATTATGGGACGGTCGGGGTCGTATTGGAGGGATTGGTTCCGCTGTTCATCGCGGCGGTCGTCGGGGCGACGGGGCCGGCGCTCGCCTACACCGGATACAGGCGGGGCGAGCGCCGCCAGGTCGTGAAGTGGATGGCCATCGGCAGCGTCCTCGTCGGGCTCCTGTTCGCGTGGACGCTCAGCCATCAGTACGTCCTGGAGCTCCCCTTCCCCCATCGCGAGTACGTGATGACCACCAACCTCACCGTGGGCGCACTCCTCGGCGCTGTGATCGGGCTCTACGATGTCCGAACCCGACGCCACCGGCGGGCCGTAGAGGAGGAGCGGGCGACGATCACGCATCAGCGCACCCGGCTGTCCGTGCTCAACCGCGTCCTGCGGCACAACCTCCGGAACGACGCCACCGTCATCATGGGCAACCTCGAGGAGATCGCCCGGAGCTCGAGCGGGGACGTGGCCGAGCTGGCTCAACGCGCCCGGCAACAGACCCAGGGACTCGTCGACATGAGCGAGAAATCGCGCCGGATCGACGACGCCCTCTCGGTCGAGGGGCCCGCGGAGGTCGTCGAACTCTCCGATCTCGTCGAGGACAGCCTCGCGGCGTTCGCGGGGAATGAAACGGTCGAGCTCGAAATCGGGGTACCGGACGGACTCACCGTGCGGACCCATCCGGGACTCCTCGCGGAACTGCTCCAGGAACTCGTTTCAAACGCGATTGATCACGGCGAGCGGCCGGTTGCCGTCACCGTCGGCGCCGAGCGCGGGTCGGATGGGAGCATCGAACTCCGCGTCGTCGACGATGGCCCGGGCATTCCTGCGATCGAACGGGCCTCGCTCGACGCCGGGATCGAGACGGATCTCGAGCACACCAGCGGATTGGGCCTGTGGTTCGTGCGGTGGGGGGTCGATACCCTGGGGGGCGAGGTCGACTTCGAGGACCGCCAGGCGGGTGGGACGGCAGTCCGCATGCGCCTCCCCGGCACGTGAGCTCAGGCGGGGAGGTTCACGTCGCCTGCGGGGAGTTCCCGCCGCGCGTCCCAGAAGACGAGACGGTCAACCGTCCAACGATACCCGGCCAGCCCGTCTAACTCGCGGTATTCGAGTGCCACAGGATCTCCATCCCCACGGGCGACCGTGATGTGTGGGACGTATGCGCCACCCTCGATGGCCCCGACCGTCCTGAAGCGGTCGACGAGTTCGTCGTGGAGCGCCTCGAGCGGCGGGCTGTCGATGGCGAGGTAGATAACGGGCGCCGGACCGGCCGGTGGATCCTCGAAACGTTCGACGCCCGTAATCTCGACCTCGAACGGCGCGGTCCCGGAGAGTTCCTCCCGTACGGCCCGTTCCAGCGCGGCGAACTCTCCCGCACTACGCGCGTCGAGGCGTTTGACGACCAGGGTCAGTTCGTCCCGTAACCGGTCGAATCCCGTCAGGGCGGCGCGGAGATCCCACACTCGGGATGAGACGGTTCCCGGGACGGGGACGTTCAGGCTGTACATTGCTGGGCTTGCCTCGACCCGCGGTCGTACTTAGTCCCCGGGGTGGACGATCACCTCGCCGTCGCTGTGGACGGTCACGCGTCGATCGCACACAGGAAATGAGACGTACGCCGCCCCCGAATCCTCGTTGAACACGGCCGCCAGCGCTTCGGGGTCGATCGCTTCCCGGATCGGGATCGGTTCAGCTTCCGGGTCGAAGTCGCATGCCGCGCCAACCTGTCGATAGATCCTGACGACGAGATCCTCCATCGAGCTCGGACGGGTCGTCCGCGTCTCAGCGAAGCCATGAGAGGGGCGGTCGATCCCGTCAACCTGACCCTGCATATCTAGTCTATTATGACATTTTTCGGATTAACGTTTATCCGCGGAGTGAAAATGGACGACCCTTCGAAAGCGTTTAATATCGACCTCGGATATCGAGTTCCAACGATGACGATCGTGCGGGCTGACGCCCGACCCCGACGATCGCGAACGGGCCCCCGTTAGGCCCACCTCATTTTCCCACCTTCCGATCGACTCGCTTCCCGTCGCAGTACCGACGGCGATACGTAACCTGCCGAGCAATCACCAACCATGACCGACAATTCAAGCCGCGTCGCGCTCGCCTTCTCCGGCGGGCTCGATACCACCGTGTGTGTCCCGCTCCTCGAGGAGGAGTATGGGTACGACGACGTCATCGGCGTGACCGTCGACGTGGGCCAGCCAGCCGACGAATTCGCGGAGGCCGAGGAAACGGCCGAGGCGCTGGACCTGGACTTCCACGTCGTCGACGCCAAAGCACAGTTCGCCGACCTCTGTCTCGATGCCGTAAAGGCCAACGCGACCTACCAGGGCTACCCGCTCGGGACGGCCCTCGCGCGGCCGGTGATCGCGGAGGCCATCCTCGACGTGGCCGAAGCGGAGGGCTGCGATGCCCTCGCGCACGGCTGTACGGGCAAAGGCAACGACCAGCTCCGTTTCGAGGCCATCTGGCGCGGGTCGGACCTCGAGGTAATCGCCCCCGTCCGCGAGCTCGGGCTGACCCGGGAATGGGAGATCGAGTACGCCGACGAGCGTGACCTCCCCGTGGAGGCCGGCAACGAGGGGATCTGGTCGATCGATCAGAACCTCTGGAGCCGGGCGATCGAAGGCGGCGAGCTGGAGGACCCCGGCTACGTGCCGCCCGAGGAGATCTACGAGTGGACGGCGGAGCCGTCGGGCGAGACCGAAATCGCGATCACTTTCGAATCGGGCGTCCCCGTCGCGATCGACGGCGAGCGCCTCGAACCCGTCGCCCTGATCGAGACGCTCAACGAGCGGGCCGGCCAGTACGGGGTCGGGCGCACCGACGTCATGGAGGATCGGATCCTCGGGCTCAAGGTTCGGGAGAATTACGAGCACCCCGCCGCATCCGTGCTGCTGGCCGCCCATCGGGGCCTCGAGGACCTCGTCCTGACCAAGGAGGAGCGCCGGATGAAACGCGGGATCGAGGACGAGTGGGCCGAGAAGGCCTACCACGGGCTCGTCTTCGCGCCGGTCGTCGAGGCCCTGGAGGGTTTCATCGACGCCACACAATCCCGCGTGACCGGGACCGCGACCGTGCGCCTCGCCGGGGGGAGCAACCGGATCGTCGCCCGCGAGAGCCCCTATGCGGTCTATTCCGAGGAGATGGCGTCCTTCAACACCGAGACGGTCGCAGGGATCGCCCAGGAGGACGCCACCGGCGTGGCGAAGTATCACGGGTTGCAGGACCGGCTGGCCAACGCTGTGCGCGACACGGCGCCCGAGGACGCGCCGGGTGCCCCCGTCGCGGACGGCGGCGAGGAGTAACCATGACCGGGGAACGCGACGGAACGGCCGTGCGCCGCGATCGCTTTAGCGGCGGCCCTGCCCGGGCGTTCCTCTCTTCGATGTCGGTGGACGAGCGTATCTTCGCGTCGGATCTCGCCGTGGATCGCGCTCACGTGGTGATGCTCGCCGAGCAGGACATCATCGAACCGGACACGGCCCGCGAGATCCTGGCCGCGCTGGAGACGATCGAGGCGGAGGGGTTCGACGCCCTCCCGGATGCCGAGGACGTCCACGAGGCCATCGAGACCCGCGTGATCGACCTCGTCGGACCGGCGGGCGGGGCGATGCACACCGCCCGGAGCCGGAACGACGAGGTCGCCGCGTGTCTCCGGCATCGGCTGCGGGACGACCTCCTGGAGCTGGTCGAGGCCGTCCTCGCGCTGCGGGATGCGCTCGCGGGGGTCGCCGAGGCCCACCGGGAGACCGTGATGCCCGGATATACCCACCTCCAGCCGGCCCAGCCGATCACGGTCGCCCACTGGGCGTGCTCCTACGAACGCACCATCGCCCGGGATTCCGCGCGGCTGATCGAGGCCTTCGACCGGACCAACCAGTCGCCGCTCGGCGCGGCCGCCTTCGCCGGAACGCCGTTCCCGGTCGATCGCGAGCGGACAGGCGAGCTCCTCGGCTTCGATGGCGTCGTCCTCAACGCGATGGACGCGGCCGCCAGTCGGGACTTCGCGGTCGAGACCCTCGGCGCGGTGGCGGTGCTCGCGGGGACGCTTTCGGGACTCGCGGAGGACGTCGTCCTGTTCGCCCACCGGGGATTCCTCGCGCTCGACGATGATTACGCCTCGACCTCCTCGATCATGCCCCAGAAGAAAAACCCCGATTCGTTCGAACTCGTCCGCGCGACCGCCGGCGACGCGGTCGGGGCCTTCCAGGGGATCCATTCGACACTCAAAGGCCTCCCGCGGGCGTATAACCGCGATCTACAGCGGGCGACGCCCCACATCTGGCGGTCGATGGACGCGGTAACGGAGGCGACGCGCGTGGGTGCTGGCGGAATCGAGACCGCCGAGTGGGACCAAGCCGCGATGTCGTCGGCCGCTGGGGAGGGCTTCTCGACGGCGACGGGCGTCGCGGACCTCCTGGCCATGGGCGGACTCCCGTTCCGCAAGGCCCACGAAGTCGTGGCACGGGCCGCCGAACGCGACGGCGAGGATCCACTCGCAGACCTCGAGCGGGCCGCCGAGGACCTGCTGGAGGCGGATTTGACGGCCTACGTCGATGCCGACGACCTCGACAGAGCCCTGGATATCCACGGGAGTGTCGCCAGCCGCGATTCGCTCGGTGGTCCGGCGCCGGCGGCGATCGACGCCCAGCTCGAGACGATCCGGGCAGCCAGCGAAACGGACATCGCCGAGCTGGAAGCGCGGCAGAATCAACTCGCCGAGGCCCAAGCGACCCTCGATCGGGAGGTGAACCGCCGTGCCTGAACGACGCCCGACCTCCGGGCAAAATACCAAGAATATCTGATACAGGAATCCCAAGACTGTGTAATTCATGAATTTTACCGCTGGGAGCGGCAGGTATCTTCATACCTAAGGTATGATAGGTCCGATGGGTTTAAGGGCGCCTGGCCGTCATCTATGCATACTATGACGACAGCCGAATGCATCGAGTGCGGGGCCGAGGTCCCCCTGCATGACGATCTCGAGATCGGGGAGATCCTCGATTGCACGACGTGTGGCGCGGAACTGGAAGTCGTCGACGTCTCCCCGCCGGTCCTCGAGAAGGCCCCCGAGCTCGAAGAGGACTGGGGGGAGTGAGCGTGCGGATCGGCGTCCTGTACTCCCGGATCCGCCGGGACGAAAAGCTGCTGCTCAACGAACTCCGCGATCGCGACCACGACGTCGAAAAGATCGACGTCCGCCGGGTGGGGTTTGACATCCACGAACCGCCCGCCGCCTTCGCGGCACTGGACCTGGCGGTCGATCGCTGTCTCGCGAGCAGCCGGAGCCGGTACGTGACGAAGTTTTGCGAGGCCTACGACGTGCCGGTGATCAACGCCGCAGCGACCGCGGACGTCTGCGTCGACAAGGTCAACACGAGCCTCGCGCTCGCCGAGGCCGGGATCCCGACGCCGCGGACGGAGGTCGCATTCACCGCCGATGCCGCACTCGAGACCATCGAATCCTTTGGCTATCCCTGTGTGCTCAAGCCCGTCGTCGGGTCGTGGGGGCGGCTGATGGCCAAGATCGACAGCCGGGCCGCCGCCGAGGCCGTCCTCGAGCACAAGGAGACGCTCGGCCACTACGAGCACAAGGTCTTCTACATCCAGGAGTTCGTCGAGAAGCCCGGCCGGGACATCCGCGTGGTCGCGACCGACGGCGAGCCCGTCGCCGCGATGACCCGGACGTCCGAGCACTGGCTGACGAACGCCGCCCGCGGCGGCGAGGTCGCGGAGTTCGACGTCGGCGACGGGGTCGCCGACCTGGTCGAGCGGGCCTCCGACGCCGTCGGCGGCGGGTTGCTCGGGGTCGACTTGATGGAGACCGGCGTCGAGGACGGCGAGCCCTCGGGCTACACCGTCCACGAGGTCAACCACACCGTCGAGTTCAAGGCGCTGAACTCGGTCGTCGACGTGGACGTCCCGGCCCGGGTCGTCGACTGGCTCGAGGGGCGTGCGGCTGAGGGGGCGCCGTGAGCTACACCGCGAGCGTCGTCGGCGCCAGCGGCTTCACCGGCGGCGAGCTG